>CAZEWB010000202.1:0-6783 GCA_964515655.1 uncultured Bacteroidales bacterium | reverse complement strand
CAACAGTTATCACTGGAGGAACAGCTCCTTACTCACTAAACTGGAGTAACGGTATGACAGATGACACTCTTACCGGACTATGCGCAGGGATAATCGATCTTACAGTTACTGATGATGCAGGCTGCAGCGCTTACCTCATTGAGGAGATCACCCAGCCCGACAGCATTTCAATAGTAACAATCGTGACTAACGAGACCTGTCATTCGGCCTGCGACGGAACAATTACAATAAATGCTTCCGGTGGAACATTACCATATTCGTTCGATTTCGGCTCAGGACCGCAGGCGGGTAACTCGGCATCCGGACTATGTCCCGGAATATATCTGCTGACAGTTACTGATGCGAACGGTTGTTTTAACACCGCTTCTGCTGAAATTGATGAATACGAGATCACAGTAACTATAACTCCAACCAACATCACCTGCTTCGGCTTATGTAACGGCATGCTTACTATTGATGTAACAGGAGATACCGGCCCGTATACATATTCATGGAGCAACGGTGACGTAGCACCAACAATTACCAACCTTTGCGCAGGCATATATGAAGTTACCATTACCGACAACTCAGGCTGCACAACAACTGCAAGCGCCACAATAAGTGAACCGGCTGTACTTTCAGTCAGCATGTCTTCAACGGATGACTATGGTACAGGCGACGGAACAGCCACGGCAAGTGTAACAGGAGGAACTCTTCCTTATACATTCATCTGGTCTTCGGGTGGTACCGACAGCACTGAGACTGGTCTTACAGCGGGATTTTATTTCGTTACTGTTTCTGATGCCGGCGGATGCGAAATGGTCGATTCTGTTATAGTATTGCTTAACGTTGGTATTACATTCAACAGTGGAAATTCCGTTATAAGTATTTACCCGAATCCTTTCCACAGCGATCTGAATGTGAAGATCGAAAACCTTAACGAAGAAGTAATTATATCTGTACTTGATGTCAGCGGAAGATCTGTCGTTACCGAGAAGATTCTTCCGGGCAATGCAATACATAATATAATTGATATGGAAGACCAGGCCGAGGGAATGTACTTCATTCAAATTACCGGCGCAAGCATTAACCACAAGGAGAAACTGATACTCAGGTAATCTCTTTTTTAATAATACTTTATTACTCCGGGCTGCATTAAACTGTAGTCCGGAGTTTTTTTCCTGAGTATAAATTCGAAATCCTTAGCACGAAATCCGAAAGTGTCGGAAGTCGGAAGTCCGGAGACGGAAGCCAACTTCGGTCTTCCGTCTTCGGTCTTCCGTCACCTTTAGTGTAAGCAATCATTTAGATTTTGTGCTTCGAATTTCAGTATTTCCTCTTTTCATCTCACATAATCCCGTTTTCCTCAAAATAATTTCCAACTGCTCAGGAAATTATAGTACTTTTGCGGCCTTATTAATAAATGCACAGATGCCGGAAATCAGGAATATTGCGATCATTGCTCACGTTGACCACGGAAAGACCACTCTAGTTGACAGAATTTTATATCAGGTTAAATTATTCAGAGACAACCAACGTCCCGGAGAACTTATACTGGATTCGAACGACCTTGAAAGAGAAAGAGGGATAACAATACTTGCCAAAAACGTATCGGTACGGTACAGGGGAGTCAAGATAAATATAATAGACACGCCGGGTCACACGGATTTTGGCGGAGAAGTTGAACGTGTTATAAACATGGCCGACGGCGTTTTGCTTCTTGTAGATGCTTTCGAAGGACCAATGCCCCAGACACGTTTTGTTCTCCAGAAAGCACTTGAATTGGGACTTAGACCTATCGTTGTGGTAAATAAAGTAGACAAGCCGAATTGTTTTCCCGATGTGGTACAGGAACAGGTGTTCGATCTTTTTGCAAGCCTTGATGCCACTGAAGAACAACTGAGTTTTCCCACAGTTTACGGTTCCTCGAAACAGGGCTGGATGGGACCCGACTGGAGAACACCCACCAAAGACGTTAGTTATCTTCTCGACACAATTCTTGATTATATAAAGACCCCGGTTTTTGTTCCGGGAACATTCCAGATGCAGATCACCTCTCTTGATTATTCATCATATGTGGGAAGGATCGCAGTAGGTCGTATCGCACGCGGAAGCATCAAGGCAGGAATGCCCGTTGCCTTGGTAAAATCTGATGGCATAGTAGTTAAAACCGCAATAAAAGAATTGTATTTATTCGAAGGACTGGGAAAAGAAAAGGTGAAGTACGAAGTTTTTGCAGGTGAGATTTGCGCTCTTATAGGTCCCGAAAATTTTGATATCGGAGATACAATCACAGATATTGACCATCCCGACGCAATAACAAGGATAAAAGTAGATGAGCCTACAATAAGCATGCTTTTCACGATCAACAATTCCCCCTTTGCCGGACGTGAAGGCACTTTTGTTACATCACGGCACCTGCGTGAGCGTTTGTTCAGGGAAACAGAAAAAAATCTTGCCTTAAGGGTCGAAGAAACAGATTCCCCGGACAGGTTCATGGTATTCGGCCGCGGTATTCTGCATCTTTCCATTCTTGTTGAAACGATGAGAAGAGAAGGTTTTGAATTCCAGCTCGGACAACCACGCGTGGTAATTAAAACCATAGACGGGAAAAAATGCGAACCTATAGAATCGCTCACCATCCAGGTCACAGAGAATTTTTCGGGAAAAGCCATTGAGATAGTTGCAAAAAGAAGGGGCGAGATGTATAAATTCGAGACCCGCAACGAAAGAACAACGCTCAAATTCTACATACCTGCAAGGGGATTGATAGGTCTCACGAACAACATTCTTACCGCCACCGAAGGAGAAGCCATAATGGCTCACCGTTTCAAGGGCTTTGAACCTTGGAAAGGTGATATTACCACACGCAATAATGGTTCGCTTATCTCGATGGAAACTGGTGAGGCAATTGCTTATTCGATATGGAAACTGCAGGACAGGGGAATATTTTTTATCAACCCGAGTGAGGAGACATACACCGGGCAGGTAATAGGAGCCAACACGCGCGAGAGCGACATCGTTATTAATGTTACCAAGACAAAAAAACTGACCAACGTAAGGGCAAGCGGCTCGGACGAAAAAATCGTCATTGTTCCTGCTGTAAAATTCTCCCTTGAAGAATACATGGAATACATAAACACCGACGAATATCTGGAAGTAACACCGAAATCACTCCGCATGCGAAAGATAATGCTGAACGAAACCGACAGGAAGAGGCTGGCGAAGGTGAGCGAGTAGATAAATTCATCACATTTTGCACGGCATTTTGTTTTCTGTAGGGGTTGAAAATTTTCAACCCCTACAAAAAATGTTTCAGGTGCCGTGCAATTTTCGACAGAACACACGAATAAATAATCCCGAAGGGATTAAATGTAAATAACCCCGCACGCCAGTGCGGGGTGTGCCAATAGCGCAAACCCAACCCCGAAGGGGTTGAATAAAGTCTTATTTCATTTTTTTTATCATCCCGAACTCATGCTCGAAATTGGGAGTAAAGATGCCTTTTCCAAGATTCTTCTGTATTTCCGCATATGACCAGAACCTGCCTTCAGCAACTTCCACTGGATCGGGTTTTGGAATTTCCTTTGTCTGCGTGATGAACATAAATATCATTTCCGTTTCCACGTCCGATTTCCAGATGTAACGGGCAACAGGTTTTATCTCAAGACCGCTAAGGCCGGCCTCCTCCTTTGTTTCGCGTTCGAGGGCCTTCTCTACCGTTTCGCCGAAAGTAACGTGCCCGCCTACCGCAGTGTCCCATTTACCGGGTTGTATCTGTTTTGTTTCGGGACGTTTCTGCAGATATATCTGTTTGCTGAAATTGAGAATATGCAAATGAACAACAGGATGCATCAGGTCGGGGTTTTTGTGAACATGGCTTCGCGCAGCTTTGCCTGTTAACTTTCCATCCTTGTCCACAATGGGAAGCCACTCCTCGCCGGCAGGAAGTTTTCGCAGAAACTTCATTTTTACAAATTCCCATAAGAAATATGCTCCCGCAAGAATATAGAACAGTCCCCCGCTTATAAAGGCCCATGCCTCATGCGACATGTAGAATGCCGAATAAAAAACCAACGCAGTGTGAAGTGTAAAAAGCCAGAACATGCCCGCAAGGCTCTGCTTCATTTTTTTTACCTGCACGTCGCTAAAGGTCATTCCCTGCATATAACGCTGGCTCATCGAAAGCAAAAAGTTGAGAGGCGTAAAAGCAGACACGCCAAGCACTGCGCAGAGTATGACGCCCATTAATGCGGGTTTGAGTTTAAAGAATATCTCGTTGTCCAGTGCAAGAGAAACCCCGCCCAGCGCCGCAAGCAGAAGGGTGTCAAAGAATACGAATTTATCAAAACGCTTTTCGCGGATGAATATAAATGCCATCTGCACTATACCGAAAGCCACTGCAATTATCATCCCCCTTGTAGTACCGAATATCTCGTCGGCGGCAATAAAGACGAAGAGGGGAAGGAATCCCGGGAGAAGTTTTTTCAGCAGTTCGCGTTTGTCCATTTTACATTAACCTACAATTAACAAATTAACCGGCTATTGGCTGTTGGCCATTGGCCATTGGCTTCAGTTGTATCACAGCCAATGGCTAACGGCTAATAGCCAATAGCAAATGTAACAATGAGTTTTTCATCACTTAATGATCTTATCCAAAATCAGCGCCCCGTCCTTGTGAATCATCACGTTCATCATTTTCAGCTTCACAAAGTCGTCGCGGAAAAAACGGTAGCCTTTATTGGGGCCGTCGTACGCTCCTGCATTGGAATCCTTGAATAAAAACCAGTAGTGTTTGCCGTCGTTGTACCAGCCCACGGCGTGCATGCAATGGTCGTCGGTAGTGCTGCCGTTCTGCAGGCGAAGTTCGCGCGAATCATCGTTAATATATTCCTGGGGAACATCGAACGAAGGTATGTACGCTCCCTCGTTGAATGCATCAATCCCCGGCTCTGAAATATCGCCGCAGATACAAACGGAATATTTTTTCTTTAGCGCATCAACAAGGGCGGTGGTAAAGTCCTGGCATGTGAGGTTGTAATATTCTTTATAATGGCGCCAGTTGTCGGCTTCAACAAGTTCGGACTTCTCCATGTAATTCGCACTTTTGGTCGACATAAAATTATAGTAATCGTTCAGGTTAAGTTTTACAACTTCTTTAAGGAAGGTCTGGGGCGTATAACTTTTTCCTTCGTAAGTGAATTTCTCGGGTATTGCACCCATGTATTTATCAAGTATTGCCCTTATGCCTTTAATGACCTCCGCTTCGTTCCATGCGTTTGCTGTTTTAATGCTGTCGAGATACGCCGACATTATCTCAACCATTTCGCGGTGGTTGTGGAATGCCTGTGTCGCGGGCTTTCCGGGAAATGCTTCCAGCGGAACTATTCCGTATTTGTTCCACACAATTGGTATGCTTGATGCTTCGCTGCCTTCGGCAAAATAATTCCCCCGCAACTGTACAAAGTCCGCAGCACGGTCCACGTATTCCCAGTACACAGTGTACATTTCCGACAGTTTTACTTTTTTGCCCGTAACGCGCAGAATTTCCGACTCCATAAATGACGTCGTTGCATAACACCAGCATGTCCCTGTCATCCCCTGCTGCACGGGAGGCAGGTAAACGCAGCACTCGTATTTGTTCGTATCGTTTGGTATGGTAATGCCTTCGAATGACGCCCTGAAAAACTTCCTTCCGCTCATGTCCGGCATTTCCTTGCCTATGGACTTCATTATCACGTTCTGATAATACCCGGGCTGGTATGGTTTAAATACGGCTTTGTCGTTTTGAGCAGCGATAGGCATTACAACAACTATAAGCAATATGGCAATTATGAGTTTGTTCATGGATTATTTTTTGCGAAAGTTACGAATAATTTCAAACTCATAATCACAAATAATAATTGCATTTGCCCTAAAAGCGCGCTGTCATGCTGAGCCCGCCTGCTGAGAACAATAAAGTAAAGAGAAAAGTAATTGGCGGTGTCGAAGCATGTGCGGTGGCATGTGGGCAACATCCTTCGACACGCCTGATTCTACTTTCTCAATTCTCTATTGCTTTACCATGCAGGCGGCTCAGGATGACAGAGTTTTGTGTGTGGGAATGAGTGACCATAATACCCCCCACGATCCTTACACCGACAACCAAAACAGACATCATATTCCAATATTACCCCAGTTTTACAAAATCATTTATATTTGCATTGTAATTCCATTTTATTTGAACTATGCTCCCCCTCCCCCCGGAAAAAATAAAAGAAATTGCCGACATGGTTGATTCCGGTTTCCGTTGCATGGTACACAAGCAAACGGGTGAACTTTTATATATTCCCGATGAATGTAAACTTCCGGATATTGACTTCGATGCTTTTAATGAAGAAATTGAGAAATTCGAAAGCAGCCCTTTTGATTATACTGTAATAATGCCAATGGAATCCAGAGAATCCTTTAAGATAATGGAAGACTTTGCTGAAGAGCTTTACGACAGCAACCCCTTAAAACGTAAACTTTTTGATGCCCTTTCCAGGAAAAGACCCTTCGCCAACTTTAAATGGGTAATAGATAATTCTGGCGATTACCGCGAAAAATGGTTCAAATTCAAAGACGAACGCATGATACAGTGGGTAAGGGAACAATTGGAATCGTGCGAGGAAATGTAATTATTTGCAGCCCTGTAATTTGTTACCGGGGCGGTTGGTAAAAAAACTTTTAGAGTATAAGGGATTTTATTAATTTTGGGGGGAAATAAAATCCCTTATACTCTAAAAGTTTTTTTGCCAAACACACCCAAACACACCCAACACA
>CAZEWB010000201.1:0-6792 GCA_964515655.1 uncultured Bacteroidales bacterium | reverse complement strand
ACCAGTAACCAGTAACCAGTGACGAGCAACCAGTAATCAAAACCTAAAACTATAACCTATTGACTAAACCAGTTGCTCAGCCATTTAACCTATGACCTGATTAATCCAATCGATGCGGAAGTTTATTCACCCTCATTTTTTCGGAGGAGGCCGTTTGCAGTATTAAAAAGAGACCTTAATGTGTCACACTAACAATATTCTCCTTATTTTTACATCATCGAAAAGGATATGAAGATAAGCGGCTTTACAATGGTCAGGAACGCCACGCGGTTTTATTACCCTGTAAAAGAGTCAATATTGAGTATTCTTCCTGTCGTGGATGAGTTTGTTGTTGCGCTTGGCAAAGGGGACGGCGATGACAGTACCTGTGAAGAAATAATGTCTATCAATTCACCCAAGATCAGGATCATTCAAAGAGTATGGGACGAAAAACTCTTTCTTAACAGTGAAATTTTCAGGCACGAAACAAATGTGGCGCTTAAGGAATGTAAAGGTGATTGGTGTTTTTACCTGCAGGCTGATGAGGTCGTTCATGAAGACGATTTAGACTATATATATAATGTATGCCGGAAATATAATGACGAAAAAAGCGTGGAAGCATTACTTTTCCGCTACCTGCATTTCTGGGCCGACTATGACCATTATCTTCCGTTTCATGGCTGGTACAGGAATGAGATAAGAATTGTAAGGAACGGGATCGGCATTGAATCGGTAAAAGATGCCCAGTCGTTCAGAGTAAACAACAGAAAACTGAATGTTGTTTCCATCCCTGCACGAATATTCCATTACGGATGGGTTCGTCCCCCGCAACAGATGACTTCGAAGAAAAAGGAGCATGACAACATACACAGGGGGATTACAGATGCCGGGCAGTTAAAGGCAGGTATCGGTTATTTCGATTACGGTGATCTTTCGGATATCCCTTTATACAAAGGAAGCCATCCGCTTGTCATGAAGGATCGTATAAAAGCTCTTGACTGGCAGGATATGCTTCGCAACGATAAACAAAGACCGGCACGCCCGCTTTTTAAACACGAAAAGTTCCGTTACCGCCTTGTTTCCTGTTTCGAGAATAATGTACTTGGAGGTAAACAACTATGGGGCTACAACAACTGGAATATTATAAAAAGCGAAAAGAATAAGAAAAATAAAAAAAGCCGGAAATCCCGGCTTTAAAAATAAGCAATAAATATTATTTCTCTTGTACAAGGTGACATGTTTCCATTCCAACTGTGGTTGTGGAAGATGAATGATATTCTATAGTTGTATCAGATGAATATGTACTGACAAGATCAAGGTTGTCAAGCTGACGGAACATAGTAATTTCTTTGTTTTTAAGCATATCAAGCACCCATACTTCGGCAAATTCACCATTTGCCCACTTGTTTTCTGAATTATCAACCGAATTTGTTATTAAAGGATAACCTGTAAAACTATTGCCGTCAACATCTGTAGAGTCATATGTGAAGCTAACGGTAGTACGATGGTTCAGGTATTCGAAAACAAGCGATAGTCTTTCTTTCTTTTTATAATTATCAATCTTATCAAGGAAGTTCCATGTCCCGTTACCTTTTATTTCTATAGTTGTTATTGTTCTTTCCGTAGCAACATTTTCTGTATTTTCATCAATTCTTGTTACAAGGTGATCCATTTCGTACCAGAAACGATAATCCATCCTTCCATCTTTTTCAAACTTGTAATAAGCTTCCTTTACTTTTCCGCGGTAAGTAATCGTAGTATCATTAGAAGATTGTTTAACTGTAACGACATCAGTAATACTTTCACCTGTAACAGTGAACTTTTCATCTGTAAACACTCCAAAGGGATCCTTTGTCAGGGCCTGCCTTTCGAATGAGTCGAAACTCCAATCTCCGGTTACTCTTTGTTTGCGCGAAAAAATTGAAAAAAACGGGTCATTCATCCCCTTTTTACAACCGGTGATCATCAAAGATGAACCCACAATCAGCAAAGAGAAAACATAGCCAAACAGCCTTTTCATACCATTAAGTATTTAATAATCACTACATTCACTGCAAAAACCTAGATTTTTGTCCGTTGTAAAATTATTTTAATTTCACAACTTATCAAAAAAAAAGTATAATTTTTGACAAAATACTTGAAATAACTTCAGACAAGTAAGCGTAACATTGTGATATGCAGTTTATTAAATATGTAAATATTTTTACAGTATTGTTGTCATGATTTTTATATAATTTTGGAATCTTTTAAATATTAAAATTTCAGGAATTCAGGACAAATAAGATTATGTCCGTAATAGGAAAGCATATAGACAGTTACGTGAATAATAATTCCGCACTGTGTTTTATAAGTGCGTGCTTTATTATGGGGCTGACTATTAATTCTTATATAAAAGGGAAGAATGGCAGAGTGTCTGCTTTAATTGATCTGTAATAAAAGTTGAAATAACCATGATTAAATTCGACAATCTTGAAAATCTTATGAAACTTCGTGCTATGATGTATCTTTGGGCGTTCATAACGATAACACTTGGCACGATCGGTATCATGTACGATGTATACACCGATTATCTGATACCTATTCCGGGGCCTTATTACTCGGCATTTTTTGTTCTGGTATTCATAGGATATCTTATATATCGTTCTAATCTTAAGTATCATTACATTTATTTTTCGGAAGAAGGGAATAAGATAGTTATCAGATATTATCGCTTTGGAGGAATTTCGCAGAAATACCGTGCATTTGAAATTGCTAAATCTACTTTGTACAGTTTCGAGATTAACAAGTATTTCTTTAAAAAACGCAATGAACTTGTTATTTTCCAGAAGACGTCAAAAGGTGTTGCCAAATATCCTCCTCTTCCCGTAAATGCACTTACTCCCGAACAGCTATCCGCCATTACTCAAATTCTCACAATGTATGCAACAAAGGGGAAGAAATAAAAGTGACGATCTTTTAAAAAAAGTCGCCCTTAACCTGATCCCCGGAGCCGGTGATGTACGGATAAGACGGCTTGTTGCATATCTTGGCAGCATCGAGAACCTTTACCGGTCGAAGCCCGATTCACTTGCAAAAATTCCCGGAGTGGGCGAGATATTAAGCAGGCAGATATTTAATGGGTTAAAGAATAATGAAATACTTAAACGGGCTGAAGATGAACTGGTCTTTATTGAAAAATTCGGACTGGAATCTCATTTTTTTCTGGATGAGAACTATCCATACAGACTTCAGCAGTGCGAAGATGCCCCCCTGCTTTTTTTCAGCCTTGGCAAGACCAACCTGAATAAATCAAAAATAATATCAATTGTCGGAACCCGCATGCCTACTGTCCAGGGTGGTAAATTTACGCGCAAGCTGGTTGAGGAGATGGCTCAGGCACATCCCGATATAACTATTGTCAGCGGCCTTGCTTATGGTATTGACATTGCAGCACACAAAGCATCTCTTGCTTCCGGCCTCGATACTGTCGCAGTACTTGGTCATGGGCTCGACACTATATATCCGGCATCGCATAAAACCGTTGCGCAGGAGATCATTAAGCATGGTTGTCTTATTACCGAATTCCTTTCCGGTCAGGGGCCCGAAAAACCGAATTTTGTTAAGCGTAACCGTATAATCGCAGGGCTTTCGGATGCCACAATTGTGATAGAGGCGGGACTTCGCAGCGGTGCGCTTATTACAGCTGACATTGCTAATTCGTACAACAGGGAAGTTCTTGCTGTCCCCGGCAGGGTGAGTGACCCCAAATCTGCAGGTCCCAATTTCCTTATAAAATCAAACCGCGCAGCTCTGGCAGAATCTGCTGCCGATGTGCTCCGCTTTCTTGGCTGGAGCTTACCCAAGGAGAACAAACCGCGTCAGACAGATCTGTTTGAATCCTTTACCGATGATGAGAAAAAGATATATAACCTTTTATTGGCACAGGGTGATTGTCCGGTTGACATAATTGCACGGAGTACAGGTTTTTCGCCCGGCAAACTTTCATCTGTCCTGCTAAACCTTGAATTCCAGGGAACAATAGAATGCCTTCCGGGACGGGTTTATAAGTTGTGCAGGTAATTTGCGGAGAATATTATGAAATGATGTTTAGCAAAAAGACAGCGAATAAGCCCCAAGTATCAAGCCCCAAGATCCAAGCCCCAAGGGACGGCTCCCTTGGAACTTGGGGCTTGGAGTTTGGAATTTGGGTCTTCGTCTTGGTACCTTTTTCGCTTAAGAATTTATTTACGAAACATGAGTTATGAAGATGATCGACACTCACGCCCACTTATACCTCGAACAGTTCGAAGGCGACCATTCCGGGGTCACAGAACGTGCGCTTAAGGCAGGTGTAAAAAAGATACTTCTTCCCAATATCGACCTGAAATCTGTAGTGCCGATGCTGAAACTGAGAAGTGAATTCCCTGATGTGTATAAGATAATGACAGGTCTTCATCCCACTTCTGTTAAGGAGAACTGGAGAAGCGAGGCCGAAAGTATCTTTTCGCTGCTCGAAGCTCAGAGTCCCGTTGCGGTTGGTGAGACCGGAATTGACCTGTATTGGGATAAAACATTTATTGAGCAGCAGAAGGAATCATTTGTGATGCATATCGAATACGCAAAGGAGAAAGGCCTGCCTGTCGTTATTCATTCACGCAATTCCCTTGATATTATTCTCGACATACTTAAACCATACAAAGGAACCGTTGCCGGCGTCCTCCACTGTTTTCCCGGAAGTGTTCAGCAGGCAAAAAAGACTATTGAACTGGGTTTTTTATTAGGACTGGGAGGAGTTGTGACATACAAAAATTCTAAAATGGCCGATGTCGCCGCTTATATGCCCGAAGACAGTATTGTGCTCGAAACAGATGCACCTTTCCTGACTCCGCAGGCAGAGAGGGGCAAAAGGAACGAGAGCTCTTTTCTGACAGGAATTGCAGAGATTATTGCTCAGAAAAGAAACACAAATGCCGAAGCTGTTGGTACATTCACTACAAAAAATGCGGAAAGGTTGTTTAGACTGGCCTAAGACCCAAATTCCAAGACCCAAGATCCAAAACCCAAAATCCAAGCCACATATAAGCCCCAAGGGAAACGTCCTTGGAATTTGGGACTTTGGTCTTGGAATTTGGGTCTTTAATAAGGATGGCGACATCTTTATCGCCACGGAATCACGGAAACACTGAATTCCACGGAAGACATATCCGTGAAAATTCGTGTAATCTGTGTCTGAAAAGGATTTCGTGTAATTCCGTGTTTTGGTGTATTAGTGGCAAAAAAAACAAAAACCACGACCCCCAAAAGTCGAAAGCCCTGATTAACATGAGTTATTTTATTAACAGTACCAAGTGATAATTTTTTCAATAGCCCTTTCATTAAAATATCATTATTACTATATTTGTTGTTTCACAAACACGAGATGAGCAAAATTGAACTAACGGTAATGGGATTGTCGGCCAGCGAATCCAGCCCTAACACATATGCTCTTATATTATCTGACGAAAAGAGTAAAAAACGCATTCCCATCATTATCGGTTCCGCCGAAGCTCAGGCAATTGCTATTGAGCTCGAAAAACTACGCCCGCCGCGTCCTCTTACTCACGACCTTTTCAAAAATGTAGCTATGACGTTTGAGATAAACCTTGCCGAGGTCAATATTTATAAACTCGAAGAAGGCGTTTTCTTTTCGAACCTTGTTCTTGAAAACGGAACCAAAAAGGTGGCTATAGATTCAAGGACTTCAGATGCAATTGCTCTTGCCCTGCGTTTTGGTTGTCCGATCTTTACTACTACTGAAATTATTGATAAAGCAGGAGTCGTTATTAAATTCGAAAGCAAAAAGGAAAAGGAAGCTCAGGAGGATGACGTGGAATTTGATCCTGTAGAAGATGATGAACTCGAAAAAAGTTCACAGCTCCAGTCAAAAACAATTGCAGAACTCGAAGCAATGCTTAAAGATGCAGTGAATAACGAGGAGTATGAACGTGCTTCGCGCATAAAAGAAGAACTGAGCAGACGAAAGTACTAGTAACTATTCCCTTAATTTTAAAAAAAAGAAAAATGCCTTTGAGACTCAGGTTGATCATTATGAACTTTTTCCAGTTTTTTATCTGGGGTTCATGGCTTATTACGATTGCAAATTACTGGTTTGGTACAAAACATTGGGCACCTGAAGAGTTCGGACTGATATTTATGACCCTTGGTATCTCATCTCTTATTATGCCAACCCTTACCGGTATTATAGCCGACAGGTGGGTAAATGCAGAAAAAGTTTATGGTATTGTGCACTTACTGAGCGGGGTATTTATTTTTTGTCTTTCGCTTGCAGACACTCCCAACCAGTTCTTCTGGATCATGCTGTCGGCCATGCTTTTTTATATGCCTACCATTGCACTTACAAACACGATCTCGTACAATGCGCTTAAAAAAAACGGGTATGATGTGGTAAAAGATTTTCCTGCAATAAGAGTATGGGGAACTATAGGATTTATTGCAGCAATGTGGGTCACTAATCTTACAGGAAACAAAGCAACCGAAGTACAGTTCTACATTTCAGCAGCAGCATCGCTTTTGCTTGGTATCTATTCGTTTACTTTACCTAAATGTCCTCCTCAGAAAAAGGTTGAAGGGAAAAAATCCATCGTCCAGTTATGGGGGCTTGATGCTTTTAAACTTTTTGCCAATTACAAGATGCTGATCTTTTTTGTATTCTCGATGTTTCTGGGTGCTGCATTGCAGCTTACAAATATGTATGGCGATGTTTTCCTAGATGATTTCAAAAATGTTGCAGACTATGCAAATTCGTTCGTAGTCAGATATTCAACAATAATTATG
>CAZEWB010000200.1:0-6796 GCA_964515655.1 uncultured Bacteroidales bacterium | reverse complement strand
TTTCACCTAAAACATTTAAAATTTCAACAGATTTTATTCCCTGTTTGTATTTAACCGAGAATCTGCCATCTGTTGGGTTGGGGTAGACACTAACGTCCGATGAAGTAAAATAATCTTCGTCATTAATACTTGCAGGAAGTACTGATACTATTGTATTGAAAACATTGTTTGTAATAACAGGAGGGTTAAAATCGAAGAAAATATTGGCATTATTATTTATAATTGTGTTTTCAGGAATACCTGATTTTGGTGTAATTCTGAATTTTACGAAGCCATGGCTGGTCGGCTCATTATTGCATGAATCGGGCAGATTAATATCAGTAAAGTAAAAGATAAGTCTTCCGTCGGAATAAAGATTAACATCAGTGGGATGGCTGGAAGATATAAACTTAAAACTGTTGATGTCAAGCCAGGTACTTAGCGTATCAGTAATAATAATGTTCTGTGCAAAATCATTTCCAGTGTTCTGAAATCTTATTGTGTATTCAAGCGATGTATTCCGCAAAGTGTAGTGAGAAGAGAGAATACCCGCCGGCCATACCGATTTGTCATTAGGATCGTACGAACAAGTATGGATTGCGTATGTAGTATCTGTAAAAATGTATCCGTTGGATTGCAACATGGCAGCAAACATAATTGTGTCGCCAATATGGGTGAAGTCGGGCATCATTAACTGAACCCAGATCTGTCCCTCTTCTCCGGGCAAAAGACCTGAGAAATGATACCAGTTTACACCATTTGCAGAAACAGAATCAACAGTGGGATTCGACTGCATTACCTGAACCAAACTATCTGACATAAAACCAATAACACCATCGGTACTGCTTCCATTATTAATGAAGCTGATTTTTAGAGGTTGTTCTGTATTACAGGTAGCTCCTAACAAAGTAACATCAATGTCAAATAACGTAGTATCCGACACTATTACACCAATATCGGGCAAGGTGGTATCGGCTGTGGTAACAGTAACATGAAAGCTGCCCGGACTTGAAGACAATTGCCATGGCGCCTGCGGAACATATTGAACAGTATAGTTCCCCCACGGAACAAAAAAGTTGTACTTTTTAGTATATGTGGTCAGGGCACATGCAGTGTCGGGAAATAACTCCATTTTCTGGCCAGTTAAATATACCTCAGCCGAATCCTTTATCCCGTTTTCGTTTTCATCATAATAAATCTTTCCGTTGATCCGATAAGTTCTGTACAGAAGGTTGGATTCAGTAAACAAAGTTATTCCATCTCCCCCCAGCCATTTCCTTCCCTTCGAATCGATCAATAAAGAGTTATTCTGACAACACGCTACTGCGCTGTTATATTGATCATATTTATCCCAGGTAACGCCATCATATTTATATAATTCCATATAAGTCAGAAGCCAAAGGTTTCCATTTACATCCATTTTCATGTCTACAACATCGTCACCGCTATTTGGCGGAGTTACTGTTGTCCATGCAACGGTCCTGTTGAACTTCGAAATAGAATAAGTCATATCATAACTTATAAGAATATTATTATTTCTGTCCACCTCGACTCCATTAATCATCCAATGCAGAAGGCCACTGTTTGAAGTTGTATAGTTAGTCCAGTTCCCATTATTGTATCTGACCAGTTGGTCACCAGGGGATCCGGAATTTATCCAGACATTATTATTATAGTCAATCGCAATATCTTGTACATTGCCCAAGGAATAAGGACAGTTTGTTCCAACCCAAGCCGTATCATTATATATGACCACACCACCATCTTGTCCAAACCACTTATTATTATATGAATCGACATCAACACAAAAAACACAATTACTAAGAACGCCAGTATTTGCAGTATTATATACTGTCCAGTTGGTACCATCATATCTACATACACCACTATCAGTACAGAACCATAAAATTCCCTGAAGGTCTTCTTTAACATCCCATACCCGGTTTGCAGGAAGACCACTGTTGGTCATGTTATAATATGTAAAGGTGGTATCGTTGTATCTGTATGCCCCGGCTGTATTTGTAATTGTATCATAACTATTACAGGCAAACCAGATATTTCCCTGTGAGTCTTCACTGATGTTTTCAATATTATATCCAATTTTAGGATAGTTAGATGATAAAATATTTTCCCAGGTTGTTCCATCAAAAGTTGCTATTGCATAAATAGTCCCGAAGAACATTTTTCCATTATTTCCCTGAGTGATTGAAAAAACACCATTATGTAATAACCCACTGTTTGCAGTTGTATAAGTATTGAGGTTTGTTCCATCGAACATGGCCATACCCCCGAAACCACAAAACACCCAGAAGTGATCACTTTCATCTATAAATAGGTCTTCTCCGTTAAATCCGGAAGGTAACGGGCTGTTGGTTGAGTTGTAATAGGTCCAGTTTGTGCCATCAAATTTTGTTAGACCTCCATTTACCATCCATAAATCGTTATTTGAATCAAATGCCAAACATCTAATATCGTTATACAGAATACCACTGTTTGAAGTATCATATTGCATTATTGTTGTGCCATCGTATTTTAAAAGGCCTATAGATGTACCAATCCAGATATTATTATTGCTATCAATTTCCATATCATAAACAGAGGTATTTAAAGGAAGAGAAAGATTGTGATTTGCCCATGACGCTCCATCATACGACCAAAGTCCCTCATAATTATATACCCATAATTGGTTTAAGGTATCAAACCTTATAAATTCTGGAGTTGTTGATGGGAAGGTATTTAATTCTGTGCAGATAGTATCGTGTATCTTCAATAACAGTCCCGAAAAAAGAAAACCAAACCACGGGTCTCCGTTTCTATCAATTGTTGCTGATTGAACGTATCCGAAAGGTGAAATTCCATCGTAACTGAACCTCTTTATAATATTACCATCCTGATCTAACTTAATTATATCCCTGGAAGTTCCTGCCCAGATATTATTGCCATCATTTACCATCTTTAACACCAGATACATCCCGCCATACTGGTTCCAGTGCGGATTTTGTGCATAAGTAATAAAAGGCAAGCAACAAATTAAAAATACAAAGACTACTATATAAGAAGTTTTCTTTATTGATTCCTTTTTCATATGAATTCAATTAAATAAAAAAGTATTCTAAGTATAAGACAATTAAAACAAAGAATAGTTGCCTGACGACAATTTATAATATTATTAAAAAGGGCTGCTGAAATGCTAAAATTTTCAGTTTTTGATATACAAATACATTTCAGAAGTTGCTGACGACGTAAACCCGCTCTTCCCGAAAACTCCGCCTGTATTTATCACAGATCCGTTGTATCCGCCCCACACGTACATTTTTGAGTTTGTATAGAATGATGCAGCTTTCATTCTGCCGGTCGGTGCATTTATAGTACTCATTTCAGTCCATGTATCGTTTGCGTAGTTGTATATTCCTCCGGTATTCGGATAAGTAGTGTTTGTGCCACCCCATACCATCATTTCGGTTCCGGTCCATACTGTGGAATGAGCTGCTCTTATAGCAGGCGCATTTGTTGGGGAGATTGTGGTCCAGGAATTGGTAACAGGGTTGTATTTCATTCCGTCATTAAAATAATTAACTCCGTTTGACTGTCCTGCCCATATTATCATTTCTGTATCTGTCCATACCGTGCTGTGATTAAATCTTGAACCCGGACCTGCGGTCATTGGCAACCAGACGCCTCCTGTATAATACGCTCCTGTTGAAAGTGCTGAAGCACCATCATATCCACCCCAGATTATCATCCCGGAACCTGTCCATACAGCCGAATGGAGATACCTTGGCGTGGGGATTCCTGCTAGAGACATTGAAGTCCAGGAATCGGATGCGAGATTGTAAATATAGCCGGAATTGATAAAAGAAAAGCCGTCATTTCCTCCGAAGATCAGCATATCGGTCCCGTTCCATACGGCCGAATGGACATACACTCCCGATGGCAAACCGGTGATGGGCGACCATGTGTTGGCAACAGGATCATATTTTGCGCCGTTGTTCAATGCTGAACCGTTATATCCACCAAATACTATCATCACACTTCCGGTCCATACTGCCGAATATAACGATCTGGCCGAAGGCGCATTGGTAGTTGACATTGCAGTCCATGTATCAGTAGAAGGATTGTATTTCCATCCTGTGTTGGTATATGCGCCCGAGAGATCACCGCCCCAGATAATAAGCTCGGTACCTGTCCATATGGGTGAATAGTTCAACAATATGGGAGCATTTGTCAGGTCTATATCGTCAATCCATGTGTATGCTGTTGAAGATGTATCGGAGCGGGTGACCTGTATCTTCCCGATCATTGTATAACCGGCATTTTCAAGGTTTGTATTCGGGTATATGTCGCTCAGCAAAATGGCGGTTTGCGGAACTTTTAAACCGGAAAGGTCTGCACTTTTTGTTCCTCCGGCATCGGTTATCTGAACATCCGAGCCCACCAGGCTGAAGGCTGTATTTAATTCATTGGTCGGATCTGCATCTGCATCGTCCACATTATCCTGAAGTGTTACGGTATTTCCATTACTGATCGTCAGGTCCAATCCCGACAGTGACAATGTCTGCAATTCATTGGTGGCGCTGGTGTCAGAAAAACTTACATTCCCTGCTGTTTCGGCGTGCATGGCATACGGAACTGAAACAAGCTGGGAAGTACCCATCATTGTGTAGATAGTTCCACCGGTTGCATCAATTTCAATCTGAATATAGGTAATGTCGTCGGCCCAGCCTATGGCTGAAAAGTCACCACTGACTACCGTGCCGGTACCGATCATCAGATTCGCCATGCCAAAACCATTTGTGGTTACCTGATGCGTTTCAACATACAGATCGGTATATGCAGACCCCTGCTGAATGCTGATCCTGAATGAAACCAACTGGTCGGGAATTATCTGACCGGAACTGTTCCTGACTACTGTCTGGTAATTAAAAGCCTGCGGAACCTGCGCCATTAATGAGGTCGCTGCGGCAAACAGAAGAATGAAAATAACAATTGATCGCATATACTTTGTTTTTTAAATGACTGAATTGAAATTATTATCCAAATATAAATGAAATTCTGATGCTTTCGACAAAAATTTCACTCCCCTCCGTTTGTCCCCGACAAACCTAAAGTGGGTGCTTTTAGAGGAAAGAGATTCCCGTATGTAACAACGAGCACACTCGCTCGCGGTACGCGAGCGAGTGTGCATGGGACCCATATTTCAAGACCCAAGTTACAAATTCCAAGGGAGCTGTCCCTTGATTATTGTTAGTTGTTCGTTTGACATTGAACATTTTTTATCGTTTTTAATGAACAATACCAAATTCTCAATTTTCAATGATCAATAATTCCAAGGGAAGTCTTCCCTTTGGGCTTGGGGCTTGGATTTTGTGGCTTGGGTCTTAGGTCTTGTCCATGCCGTCTATTCCGCCAGTTTCAATCCCTTCTCCGTCATCACCCAGTTTTTACCGCCCATATCGTAGTAGTCAAGATACGATGTGTTTTCAGCGCGGACAAGGATCTGTGCGATCTCGGGAGAGAGATATATTTTAAAACCTTCGGGCAGGTATAATTTCAGTTTGCACCTCTGAAACCGGAAAGGATTGTCTTTGTTTACAAGGAAGCCGGGAGTGATATAAAGAACAGAGTCGCTGAGACTGTATACTGAAATTGAGGTATCGATGTTTTTAACTGCAAGCAATTTATTTTTGCCGCGTGCGGTCAGTTCGGATTTTATTGCCGGAACGGTGTCTTCGGTCGGGAGAATGAAAAACTCGGTCAGTGTATATAACCCGTTAAACTCATCATTTTTGTCTAAAGACCAAAGGTAATGGGTTTCGCCGCTTGCCCATTCGTTTTCATAAAGATCAGGAATGGTAGTGTTCACCGACAATGAAGTTGATTTCAGCGAATCAAGTGTAACGATCTCCGTCCTGCTGCTTTCGGTCCTGAAATTCCTTGTCTGCGAAATAAGGAGGATTATCATTATTACTACTCCGCAAAACCATGCGATGCCAAGGCCCGAACTTACATAGCGATTTGTTTTTATATGTGTTATCATCCTGAACAATCCAAGAAGTATCGCAACAATCGGGATCCCGATGATCAAAAACAATGAGATGAGCGAAAGGTTGAAAATAGCAGGATTTACGAGCATCAGCATAAAATCGGATAGCCCGCTCAGTCCTGTCTGCCAGCCGTCAAAAACAAAGATATCGGTAAAACTAAGAAGCAACGCCACTCCTGCAAGTATCAATGAAATACCTACTATCCCAAGAAAAACTTTTAAAAATATCAGGATTACCCGACCCATTACACTAAAGATCTCGCGGAAAACGCTTTCTACTTCTCTTTTCGTTTTTTCCTTATTGATACTTGTCTTTACCTTCTGGAATTCATCTTTAATATTGCGCTGGATATTTTCAACATTAACAGGCTCGCCCTTCATTTCCAGTTTTTGGGCAGTGGTTTTTGCTTCCGGCATGGCTATCCACAATACAATATATAATAACGGGCCAAGGACAAAGAATGTAAGGACCATTATTATCCTCATGATCACAGGATCAATTCCGAAATAGGCAGCAAGACCTGAGCATACGCCTCCCAGTATCCTGCCTTCGGGATCGCGGTACATGCGTTTGCCGAAACGGGACGAAGGTCCGGATGCCCCGGCTGATCCGTTCCCGTTGTCATTAATGACTTCAGGTTCGCCCATGATCTTAATAACATAGGTCACGTCATCCATATTTATTACCTGCCTGTCGTTCCCGAGTCGTTCTTTAAACAACTCCGACAAGCGTAACTCGATGTCATGAATTACTTCTTTTGCCTCTTCGGGATT
>CAZEWB010000199.1:0-6799 GCA_964515655.1 uncultured Bacteroidales bacterium | reverse complement strand
TCATTTTGTTCATTACCTTTCTAACATCATGCTACTCGAAATTGGTACAAAAGGCATACATAACAAATCCACCAAATGTGAGTTTATTTGACACAAGTAAAGTTGTTAAAATGAAAATTGCTGCAAATTTAAGATACATTGAAAACCAAATGTCTTTTCCACTTTCAGATAAATGGGGAATTGCATCAGATGTGCTTTTCGGATTATGCGGACAATATGGTGGTGACGTGGGATTGGTATATTATAAAAGAATAAAGGATAAAAGCTATTTTGAGATTTCATCAGGCTATGGTTATTTCAATGCTCATTCTTTTGTTAATCACATCGGGAGTCTTGGGATAATGCCAGGGGGAGATTATTATTCACAGCATATAGAAAGCAAATATCATAAAATATTTTTCCAACCAAGCTACTTTTTATACAAAAACAATAAAGATTTTGGATTGACAATAAGAATGTCATTATCCTATTTTACTAAATATAATTGTTCATACTCCATTACTCCTTATTCCGGTGAATACAACTGGGCGCCTACAGAATATGCAGAAGCAAAATTCAAAAATAAATTAGGATTTACTATTGAGCCAATGCTTTCATATAGATTCAAGAGAAAAAATAGTTATAGGTATTTACAGATTGGCATGTGTTTTTCCGAAAAATTCCACAGTTTGGATTCGCTTGAACGAGGGGATCAAGTAGGTGGCGGAATTGGACCATATATTCATTATGAAAATTATCAATCATTTCCATTACATGCAAATTTCTTTATTAACTATGGGATTGAGTTTAACATAGGAAAAAGGAGAAAAGAGAAATAAACAATGTCCCTCTGTCGCTCGCGTGTCGCGAGTGACAGAACACCGTACATCCCACAAACTTGACAAGAAAGAGAAAAAGGATTACATTTGTAATGTGAGCTACAGAAAGTGCGCGGAACGTTATTTTTTGGACAAATATGAATCTAAAAACAAATAGTAATATATAACCGGAATATGAAAACATTTACGCTTTCTATTGTAATGATCTGTTTTTCTCAATTATCGTACGGGCAGGCAGATGTCTGGTACCAGGTAGTTAGTGACGGGTTCGGAATTCCTGCTCAGAATACTGTTCCTGAAATGGAATTTTTTGAGGGGTACCTATATACTTCTACCGCACCAATTGGTCCGGGATTGGCAAAACTTTACCGTTCTTCATCCGGTGATATTGGAACATGGACAAACGTTACGCCTCCTTTAAGCGGAGATAAGAGCATTCACTCTTTTGGAATAACTGATCTTGACAGTGGTTATATCTGGTGTGGTACAGGAAACCCGACAACCGGTGCAATGATATACCGTTCGCGAAATGGTACTTCATGGATACCAATTGCGGTCAGAGGTTTTGGTGATCAGGGTCTATCGACTGCAGCTCCGCATATGGTGGTTTTTCAGGGCAGCAGCGACACTATTCCATATTTATATGCTGGTGTCGGTTCTCATGGTGGCGGTATTCCCGGACAGGTCTGGAGAATACCATTCTCAGATTCGATCCCTTCAGATTGGGTCAGGCTTATCGACTTCGATACGGTTACGACATCTGTTAATGACACAGTTGATCTTATCAGCTATTTTTGCTTGTGGAAAAACAAAATATATTTCGGAACAAATGCCAAAGGCCAGTTGTGGGAGTCTTCAGACGGAGTAAATTTCACCCGGAATATGGGTGTTGGGTATGGATTTGATTCTCTTTCAACAAACATTGTCATTTCGTCAATAGAGGTTTTTAATGATACCATGTATGCCACAACCACAAATATGCAGGGAGGGCAATTATGGCGATCGGGTGATGGAGTTAACTGGCAGATGATCACAGATGATGCTTTTGGCAAAGGGAATGCTGTTAATGAATTGCGAAGTTTACGAACCTCTTTCGGAAAAATATGGCTTACCGGATATACCGATATTAATTATTCAAATGGCACTCCGGTATGGCGGTCGGATAACGGGTCACAATTCATACAGTCAAACATTGACGGATTCGGAGATATAAATAACAATGGACAAAATGCGATCACTATTGGGTTTGGGAACTACCAATATTTCGGAGGCCCAAATTATCAGAGCGGAGGACAGGTCTGGCGGGCCGATATGTCAACAAAAATTGATGAAACGAATAAAGATGATTGTTCTGTATGTATATACCCGAATCCCTTTCCCGGATCCGAATATATTTATATTGAGTCGGAGTGTTATACTATAAACGATCTTAGCATTTACGACATAACCGGAAAATTGATCACAGCAATAACTTCTTCATCAGACAACCAATTCAGAATCGGGAAAGGGACACTAAAGGCAGGCCTCTACTTTTATTCATTTTATACCGACGACGGCATTCTCAGATCAGGAAAATTAATTGTAAATTAAAAGTGAAATGTCAGCCTGTCACACGGCTAGAATCAGCAGACCGTTATGTTATATAATCACCAATAAAAATCAAAATGAAAAAAATAATCACACTCATAATTGCAATATTTGCAATCCTTGATCTGCAGGCGCAAACCAGTTATTATGTTGACGGGATTAACGGTGATGACGGCTATACCGGCACGTCTTTGGGGCAGGCATGGGGAACAATTCAGTATGCCTTCGACAATGCCACACCCGGTAGCACAGTTTACATACGCGGCGGAACGTATTATGAGAATGTATATGCAGGTGTGAGCGGAACTGCCGGGAATCCTATCACCTTCAGGAATTACCAGAATGAAGTTGTGGCCCTTGACGGAACAGGTACTTCAGAACAGGATATGCTGTACATCGAAGACCAGAGCGATCTCATAGTGGAAAACATTACTGTCCGGAATAAGGTAGCCGCTTATGCCACCGGTGTTACAATTTCGTGTACTGCGGGTGCCACTGTAGAAAATATTATTTTGCATAACCTTAAGATCACTGGCATTAACTGGACGTCGGATACAAGCGCAGTGCCTTCATCAAATGATAACTCCAATCCTCTGCTGGTGTCCGGCTCAGGTACCAATCAGGTCAATGCCATCACGAATGTGGTCATCGACAGTTGCGAGGTATTCAACAACATTACCGGCTTCAGCGAATCCATTTCCATAGATGGAAATATTGACGGTTTCGTCGTCTCGAACAACATGGTGCACGACAATAAGAATATAGGGATAGATATGGCCGGCAATTACGGGGTATGTTCCAATCCTACTTTTGATCATGCACGGAACGGGCATTGTTACAATAACACATGCTATAAAAATGTTTCCAGTTATGCCACCAGCGCCGGTATTTATGTCGATGGGGGGTGCTAATATCATTATCGAACGGAACACCTCATACCGGAATGGATTTGGAATCGAAATAGGCTGCGAGGAAAACGGAAGCACATCAAATATAACCGTACGCGACAATGTGATATACAACAACAAGCAGCCCGGACTATCGATAGGAGGCTATACAGGCTCAACCACCGGACAGGTACTGAACAGTTTTGTGCTGAACAATACTTTTCTTAAAGACGATTATTCCAACAGCGGAATGGGAGAGGTCTATATTTCAAAAATGTCGGACTGCACAATCCGAAACAATATTTTTTATACCAATGCTCAGAACATCCTGATCACAAAAGACAATATCACACCATACAGCGGCAATTCCATCAATTACAATTGCTGGTACACTCCTAATAATAACAGCAACGACATTACCGTGGCATGGGGAATTGCATCGTATTCATCATTTGTAAACTATGTTTCTGCAACAGGAATGGACGCGAATTCGGTTTATTCCGACCCTCAATTAGCCTCCGGTAATGTTTCATCTCCCGACCTCCATATACCTGCCGGCAGCCCTTGTATTGATGCAGGCGACCCGGCATTTGCAACAGGAACCGGCGAAACGGATTATTACGGAGGGACAAGAGTTGTGAATTCCCATGTTGATATAGGTGCAAATGAGAATCCTTCTCCCACATTTGCAAATGTTAATGATATTGATCTTTCTGTCCTTGTTTATCCCAACCCCGTTTCCACTTATGCCACGCTCACAATCCCAAACTTTAAATCCGAATATCGAAATCCGAAATCCGAAAGTGGTTCGTGCTTCGATATTCGAATTTCGGATTTAACCGGTAATATTGTCCGCACAATCCCCCTCACCCCTACTTGTCATCCTGAGCGAAGCGAAGGATCTATAAGTATACTAATAGAATGCGAAGACCTAAAACCCGGAATTTATTTTATAAAAGTGAAAACCGATAAAGGAGTTGTGGTGAAAAAAATAATTAAAGAATAAAAGGTCTGGTGCGTAATGGCTAACACTTTATTTATGAAAAGACTTTTAATAGTATTAGCATTCATTTTCGGACTTTTAGGAAATACTTTTGCCCAAAAAGAACTTAACAATCATATAAGTGTTTATTGTTCTTATCCATTCCAATTAACAAAGCATAATTCAATTGAAAAATGGAGAAGTAACGGGCAATATGATCTGGCGTTCTCGAAAAGAGCAATTGACAAGTTTTATATTGGACTTGAATGCGGAATAAGCATATTTGATATTTTTTACAAGTATGGGATTTTACATTCTTGTTTGAATAATAACCCTGACATGCTATTGTATGACCTTAAAATAACTTTCCAAAATGAATTTAGTATTTCATCAAAATGTAAATTTGTGCCAATATATAATTTTGGGGTTACAAGAATTATAATACTGCCAGGAGACCATACATTTGGAACTTATGCTAATAAGATGTCTTCTGTAATTGGGCTCGACTTTAAAAGAAAATTATTTGAAAAACTTGACTTAGGACTTCTTTTCAGATATCAAATGGTTTTTCAGGCTTTTAATAATTACACTAAAAATTGGTATTTTCCTGTTAATATTACTAATGAGGGAGACAAGTATTTTAAAAGTATTGCAATAGGAATTAACATAGGATATAATTTTAAAAATATATTATACAGTAAATTACAGCGCAACTGCTCCATTCTTGACAATAAAGGGAAAAAGGATTACATTTGTGTAGTGAATGTTGCTTGTGTTTGAAACAAAGGGCAAATAGTTATTAAAAGACCAATTTGATTTTGATTAATAGAATATTCACCATATTTTTTTTGATCCTTAGCCAGTTTTCCTTTGGACAAACTCTTAAAGCTAAAGAACTGGCAGACCTGTACAATTCAAGAAATATTGAACAAGCGATAAGTAAATCTGAAGAATATCTTCAGGACGAACCTCAAAACTTAGATTATTTAATAGTGTTAGGTATGGCATATGCTGAAAACTGTGAATATGAGAAAGCAATCCCAAACCTGGAATATACTGTGGAAAATGATAAAGAGAACTCATGGCGAAAAGGCTGGGCTTTATCTTATTTAGGGACATGTTATTATATGTTATCAGATAATGAACGATCACAAAGATCAATTGACTCCTGCCTAAGGTTGAACGCAACAAAAAAATCTTATGAATTTGCCAAAGTAACTAAAGCGTTATTTGGATATGGAAAATTCTATGACGACTGGAAAATAAGAAAATCTGAACATTTTTGTTTTCATTTCCAGGGGATACCGGACTCCGAAACGCAATCATTTGTACAGGAAAGAGAAACAGCATACATAACGATAAATGAATTCTTTAATAGTAAATTACCAAAGAGAATAGATTATTTTATCTGGAACTCAAGAGCAAAGGCTAACAGAATACTTAAAACGAAACATGGTTTTGCGCATCCGGTATACTGTATTATACATTCTTATTATCGACAGTCAATAGGACATGAAATGACACATATTATTTCATACTATTCTACAAAAGTGACTAACAAAACAGGACTGATCAATGAAGGGACAGCAGTTTATTTTGACATGTCAAAGAATAATGATCAGCAATTTGTTCTTGATTGGGTAAAGAAAAAAAATAAGAAGATTGACATAAAGGTTATCTGGTCTGATTGGGAATCATATCCATATGAACTAACCTATCCATTGTCCGGACTTTTTGTAAAAGAACTGATCGATGAATTCGGGAAAGAAAAATTTCTTGACTTTTTTAAAGTTCAGACTTATGAAAATGCTAAGAATGTATTTGGCGACAAATTGGATGTTTTAATTGAAGAGTTTGAGAAAAAAATGAATGGATAAAGCTTATAACAGCGCATACGCCCATACTTGCCAATAAAGAGAAAAAGGTTTACATTTGTGTAGTGCACGATGGTGATAAATAATAAGACTATTATGAAACAGATTTTGGTAATAATTATGTTCTTTTCAATATTGTCTTGCAGCAATGATAATACAGACAAAACATCTGACCAAAGATCTGACACGTCTGATGTTTCTGTAGTTCCTGGTCTGATGAAAAACATGGAACAGAAAGACACAATGCGTGTAAATTACGAGACAACAGGTTGTCAGGCTCATATAAAACAACAATTGCTGTTTTATTACCAGGGAAATAAAATATTTGCAAGTATAAAGACCGAAATTCCTGATATTGACAATGAATTCCCTGTGATAAAAACTGAGCTATCCGATAGTGCTTTGAAATATTACGAGATCTTCGAGAATGAACTTAGAAAATCAGCAATTGATACTGCCCCGGCACCATGTCCTACGATCACTGAAAAATATTCTTTATGCATAAAAAAAGATACTGTTAAATTAATAAAAGCATGTTCTCTGAATAACAAGTACAGACAATTAAAAAACGCGATATTTGGAAAGAATGAAATACAAAACTTAGAAGAGAAAATTTATCGCTAGCAAACCCAACCCAAACACACCCAACCA
>CAZEWB010000198.1:0-6812 GCA_964515655.1 uncultured Bacteroidales bacterium | reverse complement strand
TGCTTAAGAGTATAATATGTAAGAATCGCTGCTGTCTGATTTCAGTTAAGAAGTTCAAGCGCTCCTGTTTCGTTGCGAACTGCAATACCAAGCCGGTCAGCATCAGGGTCGGTGGCCATTACAAGGTCAGCCTTAACTTCATCGGCAAGTTTTAAAGCCATATCAAGGGCGGCCTTTTCTTCGGGATTAGGTGATTTAACAGTAGGGAAATCCCCGTCGTTAACCATCTGCTCTTTCACCGTGAAAAGATTAGTGAAGCCCATCTCTTTAAGAACTTCGGGAACCAGTCGTACGCCGGTCCCGTGAAGAGGCGAATAGACCATGCGCAGATCAGCCTGTTTTTTTATGATCTCCGGCTGGAGGCTTTGCTTAAGGACTTCCTTAAGAAATATTTCGTCAAATGACTCATCCAGATTAACAATGTTCCCGGCGTTCGGTCCAAACTGCACCTGCTCAAGGGTCATTAAAGTCACCTTGCTTACAACATTTTTATCATGTGGCGCCGTAAGCTGGCCGCCATCACTCCAGTATGCTTTAAAACCGTTGTATTCCTTTGGATTGTGGGAAGCTGTGATCATCACTCCCCCGCAACAACAAAAATAACGGACAGCGAATGACAATTCGGGTGTAGGGCGCAACGCCTCGAAAAGGTATACTATAAATCCGTTTGCAGAAAATACTCCGGCGGTTATCTCGGCAAAGAACCTGCTGTTGTTCCGGCAGTCATACGCAACAGCGACTTTACGGTCCCCATCTCTGAAATTCTCTTTCAGATAAGAGGCAAATCCCTGTGTTGCCAGGGCAACAGTGTACTTGTTCATCCTGTTTGTCCCGGCACCCATGATACCGCGCAAACCACCTGTTCCGAACTCGAGATGAGTATAGAAAGATTCTGTAAGTTCTTTCTCATCATTATCAATCATGAACTGAACTCTCTTTCGTGTTTCTTCGTCGAAAAGAGGTCCCAGCCAGAATTTTGCCCTTTTCAGGACATCCTGTTTCAGATCATTTTCCATATGTTAATTTTTGTTTTTCATTATTGTCAACTTTTCAATAAAAATCCCGAAGGGATTGAATATGAATAACCGCACTGCTTGCCCTGAGCTTGTCGAAGGGAAGTGCGGTAACACAAAACAAGTTCCAAGCAACCCCAAAGGAGTTGAATATGAAACATAATACAAAGTACGTTTCATTAATAATCCCGAAGGGATTAAATGTGAATAACCGCACGAAGTGCGGCAACCATAAAAGATACCATGCAACCCCGGAGGGGTTGAATATCTATAACAGATATTTTTCATCATACTCAATACCATGTTCTTTTAACAAAGCGATAAATTCTTCCCTGAAAGTTATTATTTTGTGATGCTCCTGCTGGTTCTTCACATATTCGATAAGCCGGTCTTTTTCTTTTATGCTGTATGTAAATGCGCCATACCCTTCCTGCCAGCCGTTGAAATTCTTGAAAATGTGTTTATCCTTTATCCATACCGATGTGGATACCTTTATGTCTTTTACAAGGTCTGATAATGCCACACGAGGATTCAGATGTGTTACAATATGCAGATGTTCTTCCATTCCGTTAACGCGGTAAAGGTGGCATTTTTTGTTTGCCAGGACTCCTGAAATGTATTTATATAGTTCTTCTCTGCCTTCGCCCTGCATGGTGCGTTCATGCTTGTATGTGCCGAAGACTATATGGTAGATTATTTGTGTGTAGGTGCTCATATGTTTTCATATTCAACCCCTTCGGGGTTGGAGTTATTCGTTTTTGGTTCCACCGGACTGCGTCCGGGGTTATTCACATTAGACTCCTTCGGAGTCGTCTCTTTCAGTATATCGTAGCAAAGTGCCATTTTTTAAAAATTTTTCGACTGCTTCGCGTTATTCTTAAATAGTTAAAAAGACCGAACACACCTGACATACTTTGCGGCGACGTTCTTACCGTAGACGGCCTGGCCGCCAGGGAATGACGCATACCAACCGGGCTGAGCATTTGCAATTATTGCCGATGCTGAAATATAAATAAGGGTTAAAAGTTTTTTCATATATGATAAGATTATGTTTCCGTTTGGTGAAGATACAAAATAATCAGGAGTATCTGAAGTGCATTATTGATTCCTAAGGTCAAGAATAACGAAGAGACCGGACATTATGGACAAACACTATTTTGTTACTAACTCGTTCAGACATTTAATAAGGCTGTAACGCCAGTATGGTATTTCGATTCCGAATGTCTGTCTGAATTTCTTTTTATCAAGTACGCTGTAGTTGGGGCGTCTTGCCGGTTTGGGGAACTCTTCGCTTCTGATAGGAACAACTTTGCAAGGATATCCGGCCTGATAAACTATCTCAACCGCGAAATCATACCACGAACACAGTCCTTCGTTTGCATAATGATAAATACCGGGTTAGAAAACAGTGGAGTCCTTTTCATTTCTGTCGATTATCTGAATTATTGCATTGGCAAGATCGTATGCATATGTGGGTGAGCCAACCTGGTCGAAAACAACTGATATCTCAGGTTTGTCAGCTGCAAGCGATAAAATGGTTTTTACAAAATTCTTTCCGAATTTAGAATACAACCACGAAGTCCTGAAAATGATAGTCTGAGTATGACGTCTTGCCTCAATTTCTCCTTTATATTTGCTCTGGCCATAAACTCCTATCGGATTTGCAGGCATATCTTCGCTGTATGGTCTGGGAGTCATTCCGTCAAAAACATAGTCGGTTGAGATATGGAACAACTTCATCTGATAGTTCGCAGCAATCTTGGCCAGATTGGTAACACCGATAATATTTATCTTTTCTGCTTCTTTCCTGTCATCCTCTGCCTTGTCAACATCAGTATAGGCTGCACAGTTTATTATGTAATCTACCTTGTAATTATTGAACAGTTTTTTAAGTTGTGGCAAACTTGTAATATTAAGTTTATCTACGTCTGTCATAAGGAATTCGTGCTGGCCGTATTCCTTGCTGAGCAGATTAATTTCGTTACCTAACTGTCCGTTGGCTCCGGTTACTAAAATAGTTGCCATAATTACTGATATGTAAAATTAAAAAAAGCGTTTTCAAAAGCAGGCTGGTCGATGTCTTTCTGAGAGATCACAGCCTTTTCGCACGGGATCTTCCAGTCGATGCCCAGACTTTTATCGAAGACATTTATACCTTTCTCAGACTCCTTATTATATAATGTACTGCACTTATAACTGAAGACAGCAGATTCGGAGATAACAGAAAAGCCATGAGCAAAACCAACAGGGATATACAATTGCATTTTATTTTCGCCTGTCAGTTCAACACCAAAGTGTTTCCCGAATGTGGGCGAACCCTTCCGGATATCCACTGCCACATCATACACTGACCCTGAAATTACGCGGACAAGTTTGGCCTGGGCAAAGGGATCAAGCTGATAATGTAAACCCCGGATAACGCCGTAGCACGACTTCGACTCATTGTCCTGAACAAAAGGAGTATCAATGCCCAATTCTTTGAATTTAGCCTGATTCCAGGTTTCGGTGAAATAGCCGCGTGTATCGCCGAAAACATCGGATTCAATCACTACAAGTCCTTTTATGCCTGTCTGTATTATCTTCATCAGATCATGAGCTTTTCGTTTGATATTCTTACAAGATATTCACCATACTGATTCTTGCTCAGCGGCTGTGCAAGTTTCAGAAGTTGTTCCTTAGTGATGAACCCTTCCCTGTATGCGATTTCCTCAATGCAGGCAACCTTTAGGCCCTGCCTCTGTTCTATTGTTGCAATAAAGTTTGATGCCTGAAGCAGGCTTTCGTGCGTACCGGTATCAAGCCATGCCATGCCGCGGCCAAGAAGTTTTACGCCAAGGCGATTCTCTTCGAGATATAGTTTGTTAAGGTCGGTTATTTCGAATTCTCCCCGCGGGCTTGGTTTAAGACCTTTTGCTTTTGATACAACATCATTCGGATAAAAATACAGACCTGTAACGGCGTAATTCGATTTCGGGTGTTTTGGTTTTTCTTCGAGGCTTATGACTTTTCCGTTATCATCAAACTCAGCAACTCCATATCTTTCCGGATCGATCACATAATATCCGAAAACTATCGCACCGTCATTCAGTTGCACAGACTCCTTGAGCACTTTGCCAAAATTGTAACCGTAAAAAATATTATCACCCAGTATCATGCAGACAGAATCTTTGCCGATGAACTTTTCGCCGATGATAAATGCCTGCGCAAGACCATCGGGTGAAGGTTGTACTTCGTAAGAAATACTTATTCCCAGCTGATGTCCATCGCCAAGCAGGTCGCTGTACAAATGAATATCCTTTGGTGTTGAAATGACCAGTATTTCCTTTATCCCCGAAAGCATAAGAACCGACAACGGATAGTATATCATCGGCTTGTCGTAAATCGGGATTATCTGTTTTGATATGCTCTGAGTTATCGGGTAAAGACGTGTACCCGAACCGCCTGCAAGGATTATTCCTTTCATAATACGGTCTTTTTAAAGTAATCTATCGTTTTTACCAATCCTTCGCCAAGCGGTATCTGAGGTTCCCAGCCTTTAAGAACCTTATGTGCGAGAGTTATATCCGGCTTGCGCTGAAGAGGGTCGTCCTGCGGGAGTGGTAAATGAACGATCTTTGATTTTGAGCAGGTAAGTGCAATGACCTTTTGAGCAAGTTCAAGTATTGTGAATTCACCGGGATTGCCGATATTAACCGGATAACTCACATCATCTCCGGTATTCATAAGCCGTATCATACCTTCAACAAGGTCGTCGACATACTGGAAACTCCTGGTCTGGCTTCCGTCGCCATATACCGTGATATCTTTACCTTTCAGCGCCTGGACAATAAAGTTCGAAACCACACGACCATCGTTGGGATGCATGCGCGGACCGTATGTGTTGAATATTCTGACGATCTTTATTTTTACCTTGTTCTGAATATGATAATTGATAAAAAGTGACTCGGCGCAACGTTTACCTTCATCATAACACGAGCGGATGCCGATGGGATTGACATGTCCCCAGTATGATTCGGGCTGAGGGTGGATTTCGGGGTCGCCATACACTTCGCTGGTTGAAGCCTGCAGGATCTTCGCCCCGGTACGTTTTGCCATCCCAAGCATATTGATGGCCCCCATCACCGAGGTTTTTATTGTCTTTATGGAATTATACTGGTAATGAACAGGGGAGGCAGGACATGCTAAGTTATAAATTTCGTCTGTCTCTAGGAAGATCGGCATCGTTACATCATGGCGGATAAGCTCAAAGTAAGGATAATCGAACAGGTGCGAAATATTCAGCTTTGTTCCCGTAAAATAATTATCAAGGCAGATAACCTCGTTGCCTTCCTTAAGCAACCTTTCGCAAAGATGCGAACCGACAAAGCCGGCTCCGCCGGTAACCAGTATTCTTTTCATCAATTTTATTTTTGTGGACGTCCTATTCCGTAGTAAATATAACCATTTTCGCGCATTTCCGCCGGTTCGTATATATTCCTGCCGTCGAAAACGACCTTTTTCCTCATCAGTTTTTCCATCACTTTATAGTTGGGGATCCTGAATTCGTTCCATTCAGTGATAAGGATAAGAGCATCGGCATCAATAAGCGCTTCGTATGGGTCGTTCACATAATCAACAACATCACCGATCTTTCTCTGGCATTCCTTCATGGCAACGGGATCATAAACTTTGACTTTTGCACCTGCCTCGAGAAGGTGACCGATAATTACCAATGACGGCGCTTCGCGCATATCATCGGTATTTGGCTTGAACGAAAGGCCCCACATTGCAATGGTCAATCCTTTAATTTTTCCTTTGAAATGCTGAATTAACTTGTTGAACACAACCAGTTTCTGGCGGTCGTTAACATCCTCTACGGCCTGCAGTATCGAAAGCGGGTAACCTTTTTCAATTGATGTCTTAATGAGAGCCTTCACATCCTTCGGAAAGCAAGAGCCTCCATAGCCTGCACCGGCATATATGAATTTGTTCCCTATACGGCTGTCGCTTCCAATACCTTTTCGGACAAGGGTAATGTCGGCGCCAACTATATCGCACAGATTTGACAGGTCGTTCATGAAACTGATCTTTGTTGCCAGCATTGAGTTTGCAGCATATTTAGTCAGTTCCGAAGAAGTAATGTCCATAAATATCAAAGGATGATTATTGAGGACAAAAGGTTTGTACAGGCGTTCCATAACCTTCTGTGCTCTTTCAGAGTCAACTCCTACAACAATCCTGTCGGGACGGAGGAAATCTTCAATTGCATTACCCTCCTTTAGAAATTCCGGGTTTGATGCTACGTCAAAAGGATAGTCTGCCCCTCTTTTCGTCAAAGCTTCCTTTACAGCGCCCCTTACTTTTTCAGCAGTTCCAACGGGGACTGTGCTTTTGGTAACGATAACCATATAATGGTCCATGTTTGCACCAACTTCTGCAGCGACTCCGAGAACATATTTCAGGTCGGCGCTTCCGTCTTCGTCGGGCGGAGTGCCTACGGCTATAAAGACCACATCAGCATCCACCAGGCTTTCAGAGATCTTTGTCGTAAAATGCAGTTTGCTCTTAGAAGCGTTCCGCTGCACCATTTCTTCAAGCCCTGGCTCATAAATAGGGATGATCCCCTTTTTTAAGTCGTTGATTTTCTTTTCGTCAATATCAACACAGGTTACATCAATACCTGTTTCGGCAAAACATGTTCCGGTGACAAGGCCAACATAACCGGTTCCCACAATCGAAATCTTCATTTTTTAGCAATTATTTTATTAACAACGTTCAACATTGGATGAAAAAAAACTATTGGACTACAAACCTATATAC
>CAZEWB010000197.1:0-6826 GCA_964515655.1 uncultured Bacteroidales bacterium | reverse complement strand
AGAAAAAAATGAAAATACTTTTGCTCTCGGAGAAGGGTCAGCAGTTTTTATCCTGAAGAAAGAGAACATTAAAAGGCTTGCAAAGAAAAAGCTTCCTTATCTGATTATAGAATCTGCCGGTTATTCCTATAAGAACCCCCCTTCAGCAACAGGAATAGATGAAGACGGAAGCCTGATAGCGCAATCAATGAGCATGGCTGTTGAAAACATGATCACCGCAAAGCCCGTGGATTTGATATTACTGCATGGAACAGGCACAATAAAAGGAGATAAGGCCGAAATGAATGCTATTAAAAATGTATTCGGAAACAATATTCCGAACTTATATTCAAACAAATGGAAAATCGGGCATACTTATGCGGCATCAGGAGCATTAAGCCTTGAACTCGCCATTCTTGCAATCAATAATGGTATTCATCTGGATTTCCCTTACTCATCTGTAGTAAAAAATAAAAAAAGAAAGGTAGAAAAAGTGATGATAAATTCAACAGGTTTCGGCGGCAATGCTGTTTCTTTAATAGTGTCTTCACCTTCAGGGATTATGGAACAATCGAACATCTGAACAAACGAATAAATGAATAAAGAATACTGCGATATAATTGCCGGGGAACTAAATGTAAATCCTGCTCAGGTAAAGAACACTGTTGCCCTGCTTAAAGACGGTGCAACGGTGCCATTTATCTCAAGATACAGGAAAGAAGCCACAGGAAGTCTGGATGAAGTGCAGATCGCAAAGATAAGAGACAGCCTCAAACATCTTGAAGAACTTGATAAAAGGCGGGAAAGCGTACTTGAATCAATCAAAGCCCAGGACAAACTCACACCTGAACTGGAAACAGAAATCCGCCATGCTAAAACTCTGACGGAATTAGAGGATTTATACTTACCGTACCGCCCTAAAAAGAAAACAAAAGCAACCATCGCAAAGGCTAAAGGGCTGGAGCCTCTGGCACAACTGCTCTTCAGTCAGAAAAATATAAACATTGAACAGGAAAGTTCCAAATACATTGGAAAAGAAGTGGCTGATGTCAATGAAGCGCTGGCAGGTGCAAGAGATATCATCGCCGAATGGATTAGCGAGGACAAAAATGCAAGGCTGAAAATCCGCAACCTGTATGAGAAAGAAGCTGTCATCTCTTCGGCGGTTTGTAAAGGCAAGGAAGAAGAGGGAGAAAAATATAAGACATATTTCGACTGGCAGGAATCTTTATTTAAAGCTCCGTCCCACCGCATACTTGCCATGTTCAGAGGCGAAAATGAAAAAGTGCTAAAAGTAAATATAAAGGTGGATAATGAAACCGCTGTAAAAGCATTGAAAGATTTATTTATTAAGTCGGATAATGAAGCATCGGAACAGGTGCTGCTGGCAATAAACGACGGTTACAAAAGATTACTTGCTCCTTCTATAGAAAATGAAATCAGGCAGGCCGCCAAACAGAAAGCAGATGAAAAGGCGATATCAATTTTTGCTGAAAACCTTAAACAGCTGTTGATGGCACCTCCGCTGGGACAGAAGAATGTTATGGCAATAGACCCGGGATTCCGGACAGGGTGTAAAATAGTGTGCCTTGACAAACAGGGAAAACTTCTGCATAACGAAACCATATACCCTCATCCTCCGCAAAATGAGGCCAAACAAGCAATCAATAAAATACAAAGCCTCATCAGCGCATACGACATAGAAGCAATAGCTATCGGAAACGGCACAGCAGGAAGGGAAACAGAATACCTGATAAAAAAAATAAAGTTTGACAGGGATATAATAGCTGTTATGGTCAATGAAAGCGGAGCATCTGTTTATTCGGCTTCTTCAACAGCAAGGGAAGAATTCCCGGATTATGATGTTACTGTAAGAGGTGCGGTTTCCATTGGAAGAAGACTTATGGACCCTCTTGCAGAACTGGTAAAAATCGAGCCTAAGTCAATAGGGGTGGGGCAGTACCAGCATGATGTTGACCAGAAAGCATTGCAGGAAAGCCTTGAGGATATTGTGGTAGGTTGTGTCAACACTGTAGGAGTCGAACTGAACACGGCAAGCAGGCAGTTGTTGTCCTACGTCTCAGGAATAGGGGGAACCCTGGCTGATAATATTGTAAAATACAGGGATAAGAATGGTTCTTTTAAATCAAGAAAAGAGCTTAAAAAAGTAACGCGCTTTGGGGAAAAGGTATTTGAACAGTCAGCAGGCTTTATCAGGATAAGAAACGCCGCAAATCCTTTGGACAACACCGCTGTCCATCCTGAAAGCTACGGCATAGTTGAAAAAATGGCAAAGGACGTGAACTGTACAATATCCGAACTGATCAAAGATGAAAACTTAAGAAAAAAAATAAACATCAGTTCGTATGTAAATGAAAAGGTCGGATTGCCAACGCTTATGGATATTACGGATGAACTTTCAAAACCAGGCAGGGACCCGAGAAAAGAGATAGAGATGTTCACGTTTGACAGGACAATAAACAAAATCAGCGACCTTGTGATCGGAAAAAGATACCCGGGTATAGTAACAAACATAACTGCTTTCGGAGCATTTGTCGATATAGGTGTTCACCAGGACGGGCTTGTGCATATAAGCGAGCTGGCTGATGAATTTGTGAAAGACCCGAATGATGTTGTGAAATTAAATGATAAGGTGATAATAAAAGTTATTGCTGTGGATGCTGAGCGAAAGAGGATATCTCTGTCAATGAAACAGGGTAAAAATGATTAATTAATAGGAAGACCCGTGTAATTCCAATTTCTTTATTACCGTATTTGTATATTGCAAAATAAATATATATTTTTGCTTCTTAATAACAGGTTAACTCAATTATTCACTAAAAACATAAAGAAAATATGTCAAACATCATTTCTTATGAGGAAAGAATAAAAAATTTCGACTGGGCTGTATCAAAAAAAGAGCTTGGTTACAAAGACGGCGATAAGATAAACATAGGATGGTACTGCTCCGACAGGATATGCCAGATGGGAAAAGCAGACAAGACAGCGCTTATGTGGGAAGGGTTAGGCGGAGTGACCAAAACCTATACCTTTAATGACATACGCATAAGAAGCAATGTAATAGCTGCTTTCCTTAAAAAACTAGGCATTGTAAATGAAGACAGGGTGTGCCTGTTCATGGACAAAGTGCCGGAATTATACATAGGGCTATTAGGCATTTTAAAGATAGGAGCTATTGCACAGCCTCTCTTTTCGGCTTTTGGCGACGAATCTCTGTTTGTCCGCCTTGACAATGCAAAAACAACTGCCATCATCACCCAAAGGAAACATGCTGCAAAGGTGAGGAAGATATTAGACAAAATGCCTTACCTGAAACATATCATCATTGTTGATTATGACGGCAAAAATCCATTAAGGGAAAGAGAAGTGGCATTATCCATGGATGAAGAAAAACCTGTTGAAAATTTCGACGTTTACCCTACCACTGCAGAATCGCCATCCCTGCTTCATTATACTTCAGGGACTACAGGGCAGCCCAAAGGAGTTAAACATGTACATTATTCTCTTATTTCGCAATATCTTACAGCCAAGTGGGTTTTAGACCTGCAGGAAAACGATATTTACTGGTGTACTGCCGACCCGGGCTGGGTAACAGGAACATCATACGGAATAATTGGTGCATGGAGCAACGGAGTAACACAGTGTGTACTCGACAGCGGCTTTTCAGCAGAAGCATGGTATAAATTCATTGAAAAATATAAAGTCTCTATGTGGTATTCTGCTCCCACAGCAATACGTTCACTTATGAAAGCAGGGGATGAAATAATAAAGAAATTCAATCTTTCTTCTTTACGCCACCTGGGAAGCGTAGGGGAGCCTTTAAATCCTGAAGCTGTGATATGGTCTGAAAAAGTCTTTGGCAAACAATTCCATGACAACTACTGGCAGACAGAAACCGGCTCTATAATGATAAGCAACTACCCCGGCATGAAAATAAAACCAGGCTCTATGGGAAAACCATTCCCGGGAATAACAGGGGTTGTAGTAAATGACAAAACTTACGAACCTATAACCGAACCCGGCAATATCGGACTCATAGCTTTCAAACCAGGCTGGCCTGCCATGATGAGGACATACTGGAACAACGAAGAAACATATAAAAGTAAATTCAAAAACGGATGGTACATACCGGGTGACAAAGCAACTATAGACAATGAAGGTTATTTCTGGTTTGTAGGCCGCGACGACGATGTTATCAATACCGCCGGGCACCTTGTAAGCCCGTTTGAAGTCGAATCGGCTCTTCTGGAACATGAAGCTGTAGCTGAATCTGCTGTTGTCTCAAAACCCGACGAAGTCAACATGGAAGTAGTTAAAGCATTCGTAACGCTTAAACCCGGCTTCAAGCCAAGTGACGACCTTGAACTGAACATCATGAACTTCATCAGAAAGAAACTGTCACCGCTTGCAATGCCACAGGAAATAGAATATGTTGACTCACTCCCGAAAACAAGAAGCGGTAAAATAATGAGAAGAGTGCTTCATGCAAAGGAATGGGGCAAGGAAATAGGGGATATATCAACACTGGAAAACGATTAAGTATGTCTGACAATTTCAAAAAGGAAGAATTTAAAATAGAAGGCGCTGAATTGCTCAAAAAGGTCAAGGAGCTGATTCATGAAGGCAATGTGCGAAGGATTATTATTAAACAGAATGATAAAACCATACTTGAAATTCCTTTAACAATCGGTGTTGCCGGCGCTCTTTTAATGCCTGCCCTGGTTGCAATCGGTGCAATAGCAGGTATCGTTACCAAATGCACACTGATCGTGGAAAAAACTGAGGAAAAAAAATAGAAAAAAGATAATTAATAAATAAACGAATTTATAAACTTAAAATAATAGGAGAATTAAATTATGTCATGTTCAAACGAAATCAGAGACGTCGTTCTGGAATACGTCAGAGGTGAATATCTTGAAGACGAAAGCGACGAATTAACTTATGATACACCGCTCATTTCCGGCGGCATCGTAGATTCTTTTTCCATGGTTTCTTTAAAAAGATTTCTGGAAAATAAATATAAAATATCAATCCCTGATGAAAAAGCTTCACCTGAGGCTTTTGATACTGTAAATAAAATCACATTACTGGTTCAGGAATTCACTAATTGTAAATAAAAAAATCGGAGGAAAATTATTATGGGTTACAGTGATAAAATAAGAAAGGTCTATCAGGACCAACTTAATGACATTAAGGAAAAAGGTCTTTTCAAACAGGAAAGATTCATTCATTCTACTCAGGCAGCCGATATTGAAGTGGAATTTCCGGCAGGGGCTGCAACTAAAAAAGTTATAAATATGTGTGCCAATAACTATCTTGGATTATCAAGCCATCCGGAAGTTATAAAAGCAGCACATGACGGGCTGGAATCACGCGGTTACGGAATGTCTTCCGTAAGATTTATCTGCGGCACCCAGGACATTCACCGTGAACTGGAACAAAAAATCACAGCGTTCCTGGGAACTGAAGATACTGTTCTTTTCCCTTCATGCATGGATGCAAATGCAGGTGTGTTTGAAGCAATACTTACAAAAGACGATGTGATGATCTCTGACCGCCTGGTTCATGCTTCACTCATTGACGGTATCCGCCTCTGCAGTGCAGTACAGGATACATTCAAACATTCGGACATGGAACACCTGGAAAGTAAATTACAGCTCCATGCCGACAAAAGACTCAAAGTAATCATCACCGACGGGGTGTATTCAATGGACGGCGACACTGCCAAACTTGATGAAATGGTTGCACTTGGCGAAAAATACGATGCGATGATTCTTGTTGATGAATCACATTCGTCAGGTTTTATCGGAAAAACAGGAAGAGGAACTCATGAGAAATGTGGTGTTATGGGAAAGATTGATGTTATAACAACTACATTCGGTAAAGCACTCGGAGGAGCATCCGGCGGATGTGTTTCAGGAAGAAGAGAACTTGTGGAAATGTGCCGCCAGAAAGCACGCCCTTATCTTTTCTCAAATACAATGGCTCCGGTTGTTGTTGCAGGTGTTATAAGAGTTCTTGACATCCTCTCTCAAACAACAGAACGCAGGGATAAACTTGAAAAGAACGCCGAATACTGGAGAAAAGGATTGACAGAAGCAGGATTTGTCCTGAAAAAAGGCGATACTCCTATTGTTCCTGTTATGCTTTTCAATGCCAAATTAGCACAGGATTTTTCAAGAGCACTTTTTGAAGAAGGCATTTATGCTATCGGTTTCTTCTTCCCTGTAGTGGCAAACGGACAGGCAAGGTTGAGGACACAGATCTCTGCAGGACACGAGATCCATCACCTGGATAAAGCCCTGGAAGCCTTTATTAAAGTAGGCAAGAAATTTGAACTTCTTGGCAAAACTAAAGAGGAAATTATACAGAAGTACGGAATGTAATACCAATTGCTTCTGATACAGTAAATATTTCGAAATATCTGAAATCCCTGCAGCGACCTGTGGGGATTTTTTTTATTTAAAATGAATTTGTGAAAAATAATAAACCTTATCTTTACATTATATACGATAAAAAGATTGCATAAAATAAAAAATCCTATAAATGATTTTGAGTTGTAAATCTGAAAAAATATACAAATGAAAAAATTATTATTTATTTCTTTTGTAGTGTTATTTGGATATTTCTGTTTTTGCAGATTATTTTCTCAAGCTCAATCCTGCAACGAATTTCATATTCTAACACCCGGTATTGGCTACGACTCTGTGAAAATAGGGGAAACAACACTTAAGGATATTGTTAATATTTACGGCAAAGATTTTAAAACCGATACTTTTTACACAACAATTTATTCTGACGAAACTGAATTGATACCAATGGCAAC
>CAZEWB010000196.1:0-6850 GCA_964515655.1 uncultured Bacteroidales bacterium | reverse complement strand
ACATTGTGGCTTTATCTGGCCTTTTTATTTATAATTATTGCAGCGCCTTTCATCCGGCAGTATCATGATGGCGGGATACTTCCGGGTCAGATCACCATAGAAAACCGCGATGGCATTAACGGAAAATATATCATCACAAAAAATAATGAACAACTCAATTTATATTCGTCGGCCACATTTATTCTTTGCAGCGATTACAAACTGCCCGCAGAAGAGTTTGTTCATACGGCCATGCTTCAGCACGAAGACCCGCAGCGTGTGCTTGTGGTGAATAATTATTCCCCCTTTGTCGCAGAGCAGATAGAAAAGTACAACCCGGTCTCTGTTACATTCCTCGAAACGGACCCTGTAAAAACAGAACTGATAAATAAATACTTTGCAGCAAATTCAAAAACAGATCCACAGATCGTATATGCAGATGTCAGGACTTTTCTTGATACGGCCAAAGGCTATGATGTTGTGATGGTACAGACCGATGGAATAACATCATTGCACGACAACAGGTATTTTACACAGCGTTTTTTCGAAGAGATAAAGAGATCGTTAAACCCCGGCGGCTACCTTTTAATGAACTGGCGTTCGGCTTCGGATTACTACGGGGGAGGATTTGCAGAGATCAACGGAACAATCAGGAATACCGCGTTATCAGTATTCGATTCAGTGAAAATGATACCGCTTTCTACTGTTTATCTTGTTGCTTCGGCAGATGGAAAGATCAACCAGAGAGTAGGGGAGGCGTCAGTTGAAAATGGTATTATTTGCGATTACATTAATCCGTACTATATCGACGACAACATAATTGAGGATCGTATTAAAAGTCTTGAGAAAAAGCTTGTAAGTATCAATACAATAAATACCGAAGAGAAGCCTGTTCTGTTTCTGCAGGATATCCGCTTCTGGCTTTCGCAATACAAACCCTACTACTTTTTTATACCGTTGCTGGTTTTGCTGTTGTTAGTGCTGGTAGTTGCGCTGAGGAATATTCCAAACGGACTGACCATGTACATCACCGGCTTTACTACATCTGCCTTTATGACATTGCTGCTTCTGATGTTTGTTTATGTGTCGGGATCGATGCTGCGTGATATTTCGCTTTTCTTTGCAGTTTCAATGGCAGGGCTGGCATTTGGCAGCTTGTCGTGCGGATTAAAATTATTTCAGCAAAAAAGCAATATAGTATCACTGCCTTTGCTGATTCTGGTAATACTTCCAGTTGTTGTTTTGATTTTACAGGGGCAGATTTATGAAATAGGTTTGCTTACAGGTAAGATGATAGTTCTTTTATTTCTCTTTTTTAGCAGCCTGTGCGGGGGGCTTATTTTTGCATTACTTTCAGAAAAGATGTCCGGCATAAACAGCAAAAAAGCTTCGCTGTTATTCAGTCACGACATGTGGGGCTCTTTTGCCGGCGGACTCCTCTGCAGTCTTGTGCTGATACCTTTTCTGAATACAACTTATACATGTATAATAATTTCCGATTTGGCGCTGGCGGCAATTTTGATTAATTTTATCTTTCAGAAAAAATAGAAATGTCCACCCGTCGTCGTTTTATGAAACAGGCAGGCTGTACAGTTGCGGCTACTGCACTTGCAAGATATGCCTTCGGGTCCAATGCGGGTAAGGCGGATATCCTTAAACAACTAACAGAACAGAGCATGAAAGAAGCATCATACTATAAAAAAACAGATACAGGCGCAGATTGCGAACTGTGTCCCAACTATTGCATCCTTAAGGAAGGAAAACTAAGCTCATGCCGGACGCGCATTGTAAAAGGTGGCAAACTCATTTCACTTGCTTATAACAATCCATGCGCTGTACATATCGATCCCGTCGAAAAAAAACCTTTGAACCATTTCCTTCCCGGCACGCAGACATACTCTATTGCCACAGCCGGATGTAATCTCCATTGCCTTAACTGCCAGAACTGGTCTATCTCGCAGGCAAGTCCCGAAGAAACAGAAAATGAAGACCTCACCGCAGTAAAAGGTGTCGCTGCTGCAATTCTCAGTAAGTGCAAATCGATTTCATACACCTATACCGAGCCGATAGTTTTCATAGAATACATGTCGGACATGGCCACGCTGGCTCATACGCAAAAAATAAAAAACATAATGGTCACTGCCGGTTATATTAACGAAACACCACTCCGGGATCTTTGCAAGGTAATTGATGCGGCAAATGTTGATCTTAAAAGTTTCGACAATGAAGTCTACAAAAAACTTAATGCCGGTTCGCTTGATCCTATTTTAAAGACGCTAAAAATAATGAAGGAAGAAGGTGTGTGGTTAGAGATTACCAACCTTATTGTTCCCACCTGGAGCGACAAAGACGAAATGATTAAAAAAATGTGCGACTGGCTGCTGAAAAACGGCTTCGAAGATACGCCCTTACATTTCAGCAGATTCTTTCCCCAATACAAACTTACTCAGTTGCCGCCAACTCCGGTGCAGACCATTGAAACAGCCTACGACATTGCAGTAAAGGCCGGGATAAAATATATTTATGTCGGAAATATTTCAGGAACTACCGGAACAAATACAGTATGCCCCAAATGCAAAAAGACTGTCATTGCCCGTATGGGATATAAAGTGACCGAAAACAATATTGTGGGAGGTAAATGCAAATTCTGCAGTGAGAAGATAGCGGGGGTGTTTGAGTAGAACCAAACCAATCTTTGGCGTTACCGTTACTTTTAGTTGCTTGAACCTGAAGAGTAACAAGAATTGATTTTTTCATTTATTGCAGTTGCTATTGCTTCATACCAATTTATTTTCTCCGCAATGGAATTTTCAATAATTTTAATTTCATTATTTGTTAATTTTCGCTCTAACTCTTGTTGAGATACAGTTTGAATATCTTCTACATTAAGTGAGTAAACGATTTTATGTTTTTTCATTTAAAAAGTTTGTTAGTAATAAAACACAAAGGGGAATTGCATACGTTATGCGATTCAGTTGTTGTACTCTAATTATTTATTAATTCATCTGCCTGATGTGGAAATTTTTTTAAAAGCCATTTTAGTACGTCTAACTGATCTTTTGCAGGTGCTCTTCTCACTTGTGCAATTAGTTTAATAGTATCTGGGCGGTTCAATGTCAAATTTGACGCACCTTCATTACATACTGAACATATTGCTCTAAGATTATTTGGTTCGTCTGTTCCACCCATTGATTTGTCAATTATATGACCAATGTGCAATCTGGTTTTTCGACCCTTATCAAAAGGATGTTCCTCTCCTGCGGCTGCACCGCACATCTGGCAAGTAAATCCGTTCCTATCTAAAACTAATGCTCTTGTTTCCTTTGATATACCTCTTTCAAATGCTGGTAGTGGTTTTAAGTCGACAAGTATATATTGACCAGGTTTTAAATCACTCCTATCATTATGTGTAACAATGTTTAAACCTTCCTCGTTTCTTAACTCTCTTATTCTTCTTGCCCATTCACTAGTTCCGGCTACTTCCCTGAGAGTATCAGAGTCCAAAACTTTGCCAACGTTTTTTATAATATATTCTCTTAGTTTAGCCCTTGAGCCTTTTCCTTTTGGACTTTTACTTACCATAATTTAAAGCGTTTATTAAAGATTCTCCAATTGCTTTCGCAACAGGTGGTGGAAAAGCATTTCCAACTTGCCTGTATGCTGGCGTTTTCTTTCCTACAATCTTCCACTCTTGAGGAAACCCCTGAATTAATGCTGTCATATCAAGCGTAAGTTTTGGATTCCCTCTATAGCCATTCATTGGTGGATTATCTGCTATTCCACCGCCATCTACACCTAATTCCAACCATGCTTTTCTTGCTCGGGATGGTCCTAAATCTGGACCTCCGTGTTTTTTTGACCCACCTACAAGAGTAGGAGCAATTTGATTTGCTTTTGTTTTCCATTCATCAACATTTTCCCAACCTAGTTTTGACATTTCATGATATAGCAATTCACCTACTGACATAGGCTTTTCTGAATGTTTTTTTGGCCAGCGAAAATTTTTAAAATACTCTTTTTTAAGTGCAATAAGAATTGCTCTGGGTCTCAGCTGGGATACGCCATAATCGGATGAGTTGATTAGTCTCCAATCGCATATATATCCTAATTTGTTAAGGTCATTGATTATCCCTTGTCTATAAAATTTAAACTTAGGGTCAAGAATTCCTTTAACATTTTCAAGCATAACTGCTTTTGGAACACATTCTTTTACAATTCGCAATGCTTCCGGAAATAAATCTCTTTCATCAAGGTGTCCAAGTCGTTTTCCTGCAATTGAAAATGGGGGGCATGGAACACCACCCGCTAATAAATCAACATTATTCTTATATGCAGTTGTGTCAAATTGTCTTATATCCCCTTGTATTACATTCCATTCCGGTCTATTTGTTTTTAATGTCCGACAAGCGATGTTTTCTATTTCAATTAATGCGATATGCTCAAATCCTGCCATTTCAAGACCTATCGCTTGTCCTCCAGCACCTGCACATATTTCTATTGATTTATACCTCATTATTTCATAATTTAATTGACTAATTCTTCGAAAACCTACTTCCCCGGCTTCAGCCACTTATCTAACCAGCCAAAGAATTCGCGCTGCCATAAAATGCTGTTCTGGGGTTTAAGTACAAAATGTGATTCTTCGGGGAAGATAAGAAGTTTGCTTGGAATACCCAGCAGCTGAGCGGAATTGAATGCCTGCAGCGATTCGGTATAAGGAATACGGAAGTCGTATCCTCCGGAAATTATCATGATAGGAGTATCCCAGTTCTGTACAAACTTATGCGGGGAATTTGCATAGGTGCGCTGTGCAACGGCATTTTTCTTATCCCATGGCGCTCCGCCGAGGTCGAAGTTGGTAAAGAAAACTTCTTCGGTTTCGGCATACTGACTTTCGAGGTTGAACATTCCGCAATGAGCAATGAAAGCCTTGAACCTCTTGTTGTGATTTCCTGCCAGCCAGTAAACCGAATACCCGCCATAACTTGCACCCACGGCGCCAAGTCTGTTTTTGTCTATCCATGGTTCTTTGGCAATTTCATCCGTTGCGCTCAGGTAATCTTTCATATTCTGGCCGCTGTAGTCGCCTGATATCTGGCGGTTCCATTCCTGCCCGAATGAAGGAAGGCCACGGCGGTTGGGGGCGATGATAATATAATCATTGGCTGCCATGATCTGGAAATTCCACCTGTAACTCCAGAACTGACTTACTGTGGTCTGAGGTCCGCCCTCGCAAAAGAGAATTGCCGGATATTGTTTTGTGCTGTCGAAACCGGGAGGAAGGATGATCCATACAAGCATGTCCTTGCCATCGGTCGTTTTTACCCAGCGCTCAACAGAATTGCCCATTTTAACTTTATCGTAGATATTTTTATTTACAAAACTCAGTTGGGTCTCAGTTCCAGATGAAACATCTATATTGAAAATTTCAGTTGCCATCTGCTGTGACATCCTGTTGCCGATCAGCAGGCCGCCACTCAGTTGAATTGAAGTGTAATCATGATTGCCGGTAGTGATCTGTTTTACTTCTTTGGTTTCGGCATTAATAGAGAATATCTGAACGGTTCCTTTTATTCCGCTCATCAGGTAAAGGTTCTTTGAATCAACGGTCCAGATGAATTTATCTGCATTCTGGTCGAGTTTTTCCGTAAGGTCGGTTTTGGTTCCCGAAGCAATTTCCATTATAAAAAGCCTTGCCTTATCACTTTCGTAGCCGGGGGTTTCCATACTCTGCCAGGCAATGTATTTTCCGTCGGGACTATAAACGGGATACTTGTCGTAGCCCATCATGCCTTCGGTGAGGTTCTTTGTTGAGCCGTCAGTTGTATTGTAAAGATAAACGTCACTGTTTGTACTTACAGCATATTCCCTGCCCGAAAGTTTTTTGCATGTGTATGCAATTATTTTTCCATCAGGACTCCACGACATCTCTTCGCTGTCGAAATACGGAGAAAGCGGTGCATCGAAAGGTTCTTTATCCATAATATCCTTGCCGTCTTTTATTTCTTCGCTCATATCGGCAAAAAAGATGTGACTGTATTTATAATCCGTCCAGCCGTTCCAGTGGCGGTACATAAGGTCTTCGGCAATATATACGTTTACAAGAGGCAGGTCGGGATGCCTGTCCGTGGGGGATTCGTCAATTTTTACATCCATGCAGTACAATATCTTTTTGCCATCGGGCGAAATCTTGAAACTGTTAAGGTCACCTTTAATTTTACTTACCTGCGTTACTTCGCTTCCGTCAGATTTTATCTTCCATAGTTGCGAAGAGCCACTTTCGGGACTCAGGAAGTAAATGAAACTGCCATCGGTGCTCCACTGTATATTGAACTCCGGCCCGCTGAAATCCGAGATCCGTTTCATTTCACCACCCGAGGAAGGTAAAGTGTAAATATCGGTGTAGCCCTTGTTTTCGCTAATGCTGTAACGGGTTATCGTAAGTGCAATTGTTTTCCCGTCGGGGGATAAAGCGCTTTCGCCTATCCTGCCGAATTTCCAGAGAAGTTCGGGAGTTACTTTGGTTTCGGTTATAGTCTGCGATGCAAGGGAATCGCTTTTACTTACTTTCGGAAGTGAAGATTCGTCCGATCCCGGTTTTTCTGAACACGAGAAAAGGAGCAATGCAAGAGCACCAAACAAAAACAAATTTTTCATATCGTTATTTATTAAATTTATCAAGACGGTTAAGAGCATCGATAGAAAGCTGGTAATTGGCCTGCATTTCCAGCGCCTTATTGTAATAATCGCGTGCCTCTTTGTATTTGCTCAGATCTTCGTAACAAAGTCCTATATTATACACAGCTTCGACGTAATCCGGTTTTAATGAAAGTGCTTTTCCAGCCATATTGGATCCTGTGATTAACGCCAC
>CAZEWB010000195.1:0-6873 GCA_964515655.1 uncultured Bacteroidales bacterium | reverse complement strand
TCGGAATTTAAGGTTTCGGTACCGTCAAAAGTGAAAGAACTGGCAGAGGAAGTTTGTGCATTTGCCAATGCATCGGGTGGTATTCTATTGGTGGGCGTTGCTGATAATAATACCATTCGCGGTGTAACAGTAGATAATGCAAAAAAATCTGCAATACAAAATGCCATTTCCAATATTACACCGGCAGTGGATTGCGAAATGGGGAATGTACTTGTAGATAATAAGAGTGTTTTTTTTATCAAGGTCCCTGTTGGTAAAAGTAAGCCCCACTTGCTTTCCGGTGTAATCTATGTAAGATATGGCCCGAATACGCAAAAGATGACCGATTCGCAGCAAATCAGGGAGTTCTTTCAGCAAACCGGAAGAATTTACTTTGATGAAATTCCTTGTCCTAAATTTAACCCGGCAACCGATATTGATACCCCAAATTTTGCCGGGTTCAGGGCAGAAGCAAAAATTTCACCGGCTGTTTCTGATGATCAGATAATAAACAACCTGAATCTAAAAACCGAAGGTAACCATTTTAATAACGGAGCTGTTTTGTTTTTTGGAAAAAACCCGGAAACCTTTATTGAGTCGGCTTATATTCGTTGTGTACGATTTCAGGGAGTAACCAAAGTTGTTATAAGGGACGATAAAATCAAGTATGGTCCTGTGGTGAAACAGTACAACCAAACCATTGAATGGCTGAAAGACAAACTTGAAGTAGGATACATTATTGAAGGTACTGGTCCCAGCAAAGAAAACTGGGAAATTCCCAGGGAAGTATTCAAGGAAACCATAATCAACGCTCTTTCGCACAGGGATTATTACGAAAAAGGAGCTTGCATAATGGTAGAAGTATACGATGACAGGGTAGAAATATCAAATCCCGGAAATTTATTACCGGCAATATCCCCTGAACAGTTCGGAACAAAATCCCTGTCAAGAAACCCTAAAATTCTTGGCTTGTTCAACAGAATGGGCTTGGTTGAAAAAGTTGGATCGGGAATACCAAGAATTAGAGATTTAATGAGGGATCATGGATTGTCTGAGCCTGTTTTTGTGACTGAAGGGATGTTTACAGTTACACTTTTCAGAACAGGAAAAAATGATGTCAGTAATGATGTCAGTAATAATGTCAGTAATGATGTCAGTAATCTGGAAAATAAAATATTAGAATTAATTAAAAAGAACCCCAGAGTTTCAATAATTCAGATAGCAAAACTGCTTTCTATTTCTGAAAGACATACAAGTAGATTGTTAGATAGTCTTAAAGAAAAAAATATTTTAGTACGTATTGGAAAAACAAGGGGGTACTGGAAAATATTAAAATAGAGAACCCGGAATTATATAAAAGACATTTGAACAAGTTTGTTAAGAATCGTTTGGTAAAACGAAAAGGTTCAGGACCTTCAACCTACTATGAAATTATCGCGACAGTTATCGCGACATGGTGTCTCGATAGGTTTTAATAGTGAACATAGACATGAAGATAGACATGGTGTCTATGTTGGTAATAGAACAGAAGTTATCTTCATGAATTCAAATACCGAAATATTTTCTATTGTGTTGATATGTAATGTGTTATTATTTAATTAGAATTCCGAAATTATGAAAATCAAAAAGAAGGACTCCCCGAACCCGAAATCCTGGAAAAAGATGGTGGTTTTATGGTTGCTCTTCATAAAGCTGACAATACTGATAAAGGTGGTCAAGCGGGTGGTCAGGCAGGTGGTCAAGTTGGTGGTCAGGTAGAAAAGTTGATAAAAGAATTTGGATCAATAGAAGAAAGAATTAAACTTGAAAAGAATGAGAATATTCAATATTTACGGAGTATTTACAAGGTATTTATGGGATAATTATGGAATTAGTTCAGAAATGCTTCAGGATAAGTTCAGGAAAAGTTCAGGTAAGCTTCAGGAAAGCTACAGAAAAGGCATTGCCAAATTGGTTCTACGTACTTGAACTGATAACTATTTATCCGGATATTAATGCGGAAAATATTTCAAAAATCATTGGCATTTCCGAAAGAACCATTTACAAGAATTTTAATGAATTGCAGGAGAATGGCCTGATTGAAAGGATAGGAGGCAGAAAAGAGGGCTTCTGGCAAATAATAAAACAAAAATGAAATTCACCGAAATAAAAAATAGAGTATTCGTTTACTGAGTTGTTGTGGAATGACTCAATGTCAAGTTTTCCGCACCATAAACTTGACATTTATTAAAAATAAAACTATTGCAGTCACAGAAAAACGACCCCATTGGCGAAAAATGGTCGAAAACCGGGCGAATTCCGGGTGTTTTTCAGGTGAATTTCGGGCGATTTTGGTAGGTTTTGGCGAAAATCAGGCGTTTTTTGGTAGGTTTTAGCCAAAATCGGGCGTTTTTGGCAGGTTTTGGCCAAATGTTAAAATTGAACTTTTAATTTTAAGATGATCTCCCCGCAGATTTTATAATTATGCAAGGATAGCTTGCACAAATGGTATTTCTGTTTTCTCATTTGTGCAGACACTATCTGCACAATTCAAAAATTGGATGGTAATATTAAATTTATTGGACAGAGGTGTCGATTTTTATCAGTCACAGTGATGAATGGACCACCCTAAATTGCGTGTCAAACAAAGGGACTTCTATAAACTACAGAAAATGTATTCGAGTAGAGCCTGAGATTTTTTTAATTGCCAATAGGAATTTTGTATATTTGATTAAATATTAAAATCATGCCTAAAATAATTCTCAGCCGCAAAGGTTTCGATAGCACAGCCGGAGGAATCCCAAGCCCTGTAATTGATAATATATTTCTATCACTGCCTATTCCTGAAGGGGGTTCTGGGTTATTCTATAAGGACCTTAATTATAAAGGCATAGATCTTTTAACGATAATTCGACAGCTTGGAGCTAAATTTTACTCTGAATGCCATATGGATCCAAACATAAATCCATCGCTGTATGGGCTCGAAGATAGAAATGGATGGTCTCCCGCATTCGGACAGCATGATAATTCATTATCTCATTTACTATGTAAAGGGAACGAGGTTAAAGAAGGGGATGTGTTTTTATTCCTTGGGAGATTTCGACATGCAGAGGTTACCGGAAAAGAAATATGGTTTTTAAAAAGTAGCGGTATATTTCATGCTATTTTCGGATTCATGGAAGTTGGAAAAGTAATAAATATTAAAACTGATTTGAGCGACGATCAAAGAAGGAAGTATTTTAATCACCCTCACTATAAAAATCCTGACTTCTACCATAAAAATTCAACACTGTTTATTCCCGCTGAAAAAAGTGTACATGGATTTCCCATGACATATGGAACATTAAACTATAGTGAAAGCTTGGTTCTTTCAAAAAGTGATAAGGGCTTGCATTTACCTTATCCTTTCCACGGAAAAGAATTTACCGGATTAAAAAAAATAGGAGATGACGGTTTTGTTAATACACCTGGAAGAGGTCAGGAGTTCATTGTTGATTCAACTCCAGAAATGATTGATTGGATTAAAAAAATATGCTTATGAGATACTTAAAATTCGAAAAATATTTGTGGATTGAATAAGAATAGTTTCGATGTTTGTAGAATGTCTACTTGAATATATTTACTAATTTATTTGCAAATCTCAAATATTCGTTCTATATTTGTAGAATTATTACTTAAATATAAATGGACACTCTTTTAAAAAATATAGCTACTATTCAAACCGGGTTATTTGCAAACGACTTTAAAGGTGACGAGATCGCTTACCTTCAGACTAAGCATTTTAATGATGATGGCACATTAAAACAATCACTTTTTCCTGACCTGGCAAGAAATGAAATTGATGAAAACCATCTGCTGAAAAAAGGAGATGTCCTTTTTGCGGCTAAGGGATCCCGGAATTTTGCCATACCTTTTATAAATATAAAGTATTCCTGCGTTGCTTCTACTTCCTTTTTTGTTATCAGGATAAAAAGTAAAAATATTCTTCCAGAGTACCTGGCCTGGTTTCTTAACCACCCTTCAACAATAAAAATATTAAAGGCGCAAGCATTAGGAACGTCAATACCTTCTATTTCAAAACCTGTACTTCAGGAACTGGAATTGTCAATTCCGGATTTAAAAACTCAAAAGGCTATTGTACACATTGCAAATCTTCGAAAAAAGGAAAAAAGAATAATGCAGGACATCGAATCCCTTCGAGAACAACAAATACAACAACTGATATTAAACTCAATTAAGTAATATATGGCAAAGGAAATCACTCAAAAAGACATTAACGATGCAGTTTGGAAAGCCTGCGATACCTTTCGTGGCAGCATTGATCCCAGTGTATACAAGGATTACGTTCTGACTATGCTTTTTATTAAGTATCTGAGCGATGTGCATGATGATAAGTATAATGTATATCTGAAAAAGTATAATGGTGATGAAGAAAGGGCTAAGAGAGCAATGCAGCACGAGCGTTTTGTTGTGCCTGAACAAAGCCACTTCAAATACCTGTTTGAACACAGGAATGATGCCAATATCGGCGAGCTGATAAATATTGCATTGACTGACCTGGAAGAAGCCAACCGTGAAAAACTATTCAGTGAGGACGGGGCCGGAATTTTCCAGAATATTGATTTTAATAACAGTAAACTTGGCGAGCCAAAAGACAAAAACACCCGGCTGAGAAATCTGTTACTTGACTTCAATAAAGAAGAACTGGACTTGCGCCCCTCTCATATTGGTGGTGCAGATATTATAGGAGGTGCATATGAATTTCTTATATCCAATTTTGCGAGTGATGCAGGGAAAAAAGCAGGAGAATTTTTTACTCCGGGCGAAGTCTCTACTCTTTTAGCCAGGTTAACAAAGTCTGCTCCGGGTTCAAGAATTTGTGACCCGACCTGCGGTTCAGGTTCATTATTAATTAAAGCCGGTTTGGAAGTAGGTTCAGAAAATTTTTCACTGTATGGACAGGAAGCAAACGGCAGCACCTGGGCCTTGGCTGTAATGAATATGTTCCTGCATGGATTTGATAACGCTACTATCCGCTGGGGTGACACAATCCGCAATCCCAAACTAAAAGAAGGCGACAACCTGATGAAGTTTGATACCGTTGTAGCAAACCCGCCATTCTCTCTTGATAAATGGGGCAAGGTTGATGATAAAGAAGAAAACAAAGCCAGCGACAGTTTTGATCCTGAAACAGACAAATACAATCGTTTCTGGAGAGGCATACCACCAAAGAGCAAAGGAGACTGGGCTTTCATCAGCCATATGATAGAAACCACTTATGAAACAAAAGGAAAAGTTGGCGTAGTTGTTCCTCACGGAGTTCTGTTCCGTGGCGCAAGCGAAGGAAAAATAAGGCAGAAAACCATTGAGGAAAATATTCTTGAAGCGGTAATCGGATTACCTGCTAACTTGTTTTTCGGAACAGGTATCCCAGCAGGTATTTTAGTTTTCAATAAAGGCAAAGCAAATAATAATGTATTGTTTATTGACAGCAGCCAGCATTACGATTCGGCTAAAAACCAGAATAAACTTAACGAAAGCCACATAAGCCATATTGTTGATACATATCGTAAGTTTACCGAAGGAAAACTGAAACCCGGTATTATCGAAGAAAAATTCAGTTACGTAGCCACTTTCGAAGAAATAAAGGAAAACGATTTTAACCTGAATATTCCCCGCTATGTTGACACTTTTGAAGAAGAACCCGAAGTGGATATTGCTGCTGTTCAGAAAGAAATAACTAAATTAGAGGGTGAATTAAAAACTGTTCAGGCAGAAATGGAAAAGTATTTAAAAGAACTTGGAATTTAAAAACTATTGTTATGTCTTACAAAGGAAATTTACTTATTGCAACTAAGCTGAAAAAAGAACTGGACGATCTGAGGCCTATCACTCCAGAAATGGAAAAACGTATAATGCAAAAATTCCGCCTCGATTGGAATTATCACTCATCCCATATTGAAGGCAACCAGTTGACTTATGGCGAAACAAAAGCTCTACTGTTATTTGGACATACAGCTCAGGCAAAGCCGTTAAAGGATCATATTGAAATGACCGGCCATAATGAAGCAATAAAGTACATTGAAGAAGTTGTAAAACAAGAAAGACCTTTAACTGAGAATTTCATTAGAGAATTGCACGAGTTGATTCTAAAAGAACCTTACGAAGTTGATGCAATTACTTCGGATGGGAAACCCACAAGAAGAACAAATACTATAGGTAAGTACAAGACAGTTCCCAACCATGTATTAACTCCCCCAGGTGAAATGTTCTATTTTGCCAGCCCCGAAGAAACTCCGGCAAAGATGAATGATCTAATGATCTGGTATAACCTGCATATTAACAATATAAATACGAATCCCGTTTTGTTCGCAACAGAGTTTCACTACAAATTTATTCGCATTCACCCTTTTGATGATGGCAATGGAAGACTGGCAAGGTTACTTATGAATTTCATCTTGATGCAGAAAGGATATCCTCCGGCAATAATTAAAACTCAGGAAAAGAACGAATATTTCAATGCCCTCCAGCAGGCAGATTCCGGCCAAATAGAATACTTCTTTAATTATATATGCCTTCAGGTAATACATTCTTTGGAAATAATGATCAAAGGGGCTAAAGGGGAAGAAATTGAGGAACCAGATGATCTTGATAAAAGTGTAGAATTATTAAAAATTAAGTTGAAAGAGGTAAGCAAAACTATTGTTAAAAGTGATAAAGTTGTAAATGATATTATAACCAATGTATATATTAGATTATTAAAAGCACTAGATAGTGAATTTAAAAGGTTCTGACAGACTCTCTATTAACTCCTCCAGTGTGACTTCCTGATACAAATTAAATATCGAAGTTTGACTTTTATCTCAATTACATTTTTACTCCAAGAAATAGTTCTAAAGAGTTGAGAGAACCTTT
>CAZEWB010000194.1:0-6897 GCA_964515655.1 uncultured Bacteroidales bacterium | reverse complement strand
GAGGAAAGGGGCGGAATAAGGAGTTTCGGTTCGTACAAGGAGTATCTGGAGGCCGGGGAGGTCGAAAACCGCGAGGATTTTAAGAAACTCTGGCTTGACTATTATCCGAACAAGCTGAAGTGGTATAAATTTGCTGTGGCAAGATATGAGAATGTAGGTTATTATTATATTAACTCCGACCTGGTATTCCAGTTTCCGTTCCGGCCCGAAGAAAACCAGCCTGCCTTTCCTCAGCAAAAGAAGCTGATAATGTGGCTGTCCGAAAAGGTAACAGATACAGTGAACAGAATAAAAAAAGATACTGTTTCTTATAATCATGACCTGAGCATGAATCTGCCACATCAGAAAAGAGTGGGAAGGATCCTGCGAAGCGACTTATGGGAGGTATTTCCTGAAGAGAAGCAATACTTTAAAAAGGGTATTACAAGTGAAATGATCGAAATAATAAACAAAGTCCGGAAGGTTCCCTGGGACGGCCCGTTGAAAGGAATGTCTTCGATGACTGCAGGTAATTTCTTCCGTTATTGTGAGATGGGATATGATATCAACGATTATTTCAAAAAATCAAAAAAGCCGCTTTCAGCAATGGAAAAATACCGGGCTATGGCTGATGGCCGCGATTGCGGACTGATGCAGGTGACTGAGAACTCTGTCAGGGCATTTTCCAGATGGTATTCAAAAGAAAGTCACTGCGGTGGGCATCCCTGGGAAGTGTGCAGGGGAGGGAATTCAACACATATTTCACTTTATATACACAAGAAAGAAAAGGGATGGTTTCTGAGACTTGCCGGTTCAAGCAGGATCAGGGTTGTTGAAACGGTCAGGTTTGCGGCAGCATTGTACAATAACAATGTTCCTTTTGTTCTGTCTGATGCAGAAGAAATCTACAGAATGATCCGGGGTGTGGACCATATCGGAATCGTTCCTGAAAATGTAACTCCTAGGTATTGTCATTCCTATTTTCCGAAAGAAGACAAAATCATAGATTTTATGAATATCTGGTTTGAGAAAGAAGATGAAATAATTAAAAAGGCATACTGGTATCCACTTTCAGAAATCAACCCGGTAAAATAATCATAATATGGAAAAATCACTGATTCAAAAACTAAACAAGACCTTTGAGGAAGCCGCATACGAACAAGATGGAATAGAATACTGGCTGGCCCGCGAATTACAGGAATTACTCGGGTATTCCGACTGGAGAAATTTCCAGAATGCAGTTGAAAAAGCGAAGCAATCATGCGAAACGACCGGACAGCAAAATATTGACCATTTCGTTGACGTCACCAAAATGGTTAAACTTGGCTCCGGGTCGGAAAGAGAAGTTGACGACATTATGCTTACCCGTTACGCCTGTTACCTTATCGCTCAAAACGGCGACCCTAAAAAAGAACAAATTGCTTTCGCACAGAGCTATTTTGCAATTCAGACAAGAAAACAGGAACGACGAGTTAAATCAGCCGACAAAGAAATTGCTAAAAAGAAACTGAAAAATAAATAAACCTTTTTAAAGTTTTAGATTTATGGGCCTAACAATCTACTACACCGGTCGCTTTAATCCCGGATCCTCCTTACCCGAAATGATAGAGGAAGTAAAGGATATCTGCGAAGTGCAGAAATGGGAGTATTATATCTTTAACAGGGACTTTCCTGCATTGCCATTTCCTGATGACTATGACGGAGAGATTTACGGTATCTGTTTTTCCCCACCCGGAAGCGAGACAGTATCGTTTGAATTTCTTTCAAACGGAAGGTTGAGCACCTTTGTGCTTTTGGATTTATGGGGTAATTCCGATGATGAAGAGAGAAAGCAGTTCATATACATGCCATTTACAAAAACTCAGTTTGCAGGTTTCGAAGTTCATGCCCTGATTGTAGAAATATTCAGGTACGTCAGCAAAAAATACCTTCTGGATTTTAAGATGACAGACGAAGGTCATTACTGGGAAACGAATGATATGGAAGTTCTGAAAGAGCAATTCAGAGTATATGAAAGTCTTCTCGACAACTTCTGTCTGGGCCTTCAGGCCATGCCTGTAAGAAAAGGAGAGAACATGGAGGAATATTTGATAAGGGTGATGGAGGCAGTGCATAAGATGAGAAAAAAGGAATAAGAGATATACATTTGAATTCCCTGATAGGGATTATGCAAAACCCGCTGCAAGCCAGCTACACCGGATTAATTTAATTTTCCCTCATCCTTACAAAAACAAGTTTTTGACGGTTTCGGGGAAATAAAAAATGCCCTCTTCGAGGGCATTGCAGCGGGTAGTGATTCCGACGCGATTCGAACGCGTGACCCACAGCTTAGAAGGCTGTTGCTCTATCCAACTGAGCTACGGAACCATTTTTGTAAAAACCGGGCAAAGATACAAATTATACTTGAAATGGTGTAAATTGTCGCATTTTTGTAAATGGTTTATGGGTTGGGCGGCTGGTTTGTTTTTGGTCATTAGTATATGGGTTGGGCTGCTGGTATGGTTGAAAGTCAATGGTCATAGGTTAAAGACCTCAACCAATAGCCCATTGACAAAACCAGTTGCTCAACCTATTAACCTATGACCTGATAAGTACGATCGATGCGGAAATTTATCCCCCCTCATTTTTATAGGGGCAGGCCGTTTGCAGTATAATATACTTCCGGCAAACATTATTGCCTATACACACAGGGCTGACACATCTATATTGTTTGCAATAGCAATAATAAAAAAACGCATCATTGCCATAGAATGGTCTGGGTCTTATGTCGTGGCAGCGGGTAAGGTCTGTGGTCTTGGTCATGGTGGGGTTGCTGACGCATAAGGATGTAACCAGTGCGTGGCATTCTGCGAATGTGAGGTTGATACATTTGAACTTTACCAATAACCATAACATATAACCAGTCCCGCAGCCAAGACCAAAGACAACGACGTTAGATACAGGCAAATACGGCTGAGTGTTTTTTGTTTTTTAAAATTTGATGCATTTGCCCTGCTTATACACAGGCTAACCGGCAATGTTAAAATGATATTAAAATACAGCCAATTACTAATTTTTTCATGAAAATTGTTTGGAATTTAAAAAAATGCCTTATTTTTGTAAAAAATCTGTGTTATGATGAAAAGGCTTTTTGTATTAATATTCATTGTTGCTTTAACAGGCACATTTGCTAAAGCTCAGCAACTTCCGCTTTACAGCCAGTATATGATGAACGGCTTTCTGCTTAACCCCGGTATTGCCGGCAGTGTCGACTATTTTCCGGTGATCCTTACTGCCCGTCAGCAGTGGGTTGGTATTAACGACGCCCCTTCAACACAGGCTATCAGCACGCACATTCTTTTGTCGAACCAGAAGATCGGTATCGGCGGTTATATCTTCAATGATAAATTCGGGCCGGTAAGCCGTATGGGTATTCAGGCTGCATTCGCTTATCATCTTCCCCTGCCGGGTATCGACAGCAAACTGGGATTAGGTCTTGCATTCAAAGGCTTCCAGTACAAACTGGATGAGACCGAACTTATTCTGATAAACGAAGACGATCCCGCAATTTCCAAGGCTGTTGAAAGTACATTCGTTCCCGATGCAGACTTCGGCGCATACTTATACAACAACAACTATTTTGTAGGTTTGGCCGCAACTCAGCTGATAGAATTCAAAATAAAACTCGGCGACAATATAAACAACGAGAACAAAATGGTACGCCACTATTTCTTTACCGGCGGATATAAATTCCATGTAAGCGAAGCAATCGACATTGAACCGTCAATACTTGTAAAAGGCACCGAACGCACACCTTTCCAGCTTGACTTTAATACAAAAGCCTATTACAAGAAGAACTACTGGCTTGGTTTCAGTTACCGCACCAGCAACGACATTATTGCAATGATCGGCCTGAAGGTCAGCAAGTTCTATATCGGATATTCTTTCGACTATACAACGACGAACATCAAGAACTACAGCAGCGGCAGTCATGAAATAATGATAGGTTTCAACATAAAGGAAGGAGCCCAGAAGGGTTCAAGTCTGTTGTAAAAGATATTTCTTACAGAAAGAGGCTTCCATCGGGAGCCTTTTTTTTTGTTAAAAAACCGCAATGTTGAGGTGGGTGGCATGGCCGGGCGATTGCAAGGGTACATGTGTGTGCGTCACCGAACCAGTTGCTGGGAATATCTTCAAATCCCCCCTCCCGTCATTCTGAAATTTGTTCAGAATCTCTCAACTCCCATGCCCTTTGTGTATGAGCATGTGCATGAGGAGATGCTGAAACAAGTTCAGCATGACGTGGTGGGTGGTGGGATTGTTTTGTTTGCATTATAGGAAGCCCGGCCAATAGCGCAAAACTCCCCGCTATTGACGGGAAGAGCCCCCATACTCCTCCTCTGGTTTGTCAGGGGACAAACCAGGGAGGAAAGTGTGTTGTGGGGTTTAAACTTTCCGTCAATAGCTATCGGAACCCTGACATTAAACCATGACCAAAACTTTAGTACGTAATTATCACAACTGTATTTTCAGCTTCAGTTTCTTCTCCATCCCGTTCTCCATCCTTATAACTTCGACAGTAACTCTTGAACCGTCTTTAAGCGTACTTAGTGAAGTCATGTAGTCCTGAATACAAGTAACTTTTTGCCCGTTTACTGAAACTATCATATCCTCCTTTTTAATTCCACCTTTATCTGCAGGCCCTTCCTTGCGAACGCCTTCGACCCTGAGGCCTTTTCCGGAACTATCAGAAATATCAGGGATAATTCCAAGAGTTTTACCTCCTCCGTGTCTGTTTTCGCTCCCCTGCTTCTGTTCGGCCTCCCTGAATGTCAGTTTTTGTGGCCGGTCTGAAATATCGTTAATCACTTTAACCGCAAACTGAAGGACATTGGCCATTCCTGCAGAGTCAATTTTTTCCCAGGTATCCGAAGGGGTATGATAATCATCGTGTATACCGGTGATCAGGAAAAATACAGGTATGTTCTTTCTGTAAAAAGAAGCATGGTCGGAGCCACCACCGGCAGCAGAACTGATCTTCAGTTTAAAAAGGGTTGTATCTTCATATAACTTTAGTATGCTGTCGCCTTCGGCCGAAGAACCGCCCCCGGCTATATCAAGCGTTTTCTTATCTGGCTTCATACGACCTATCATGTCAAAGTTCACCATAGCTGATATGGATGATAAAGGTAACGGTGATAATAGTACAGTTCCTGTAATCACCGGAGGATTATTTACAAATTGTTTCGACCCAAGTAACCCCTGCTCTTCAGCTGCAAATGCCGAAAAGATCAGGGTGCGTTTCTGAGGATGCGTGCTATACCACCGGGCGAGTTCCATAATACCGGCCGTTCCGCTTGCATTATCATCAGCTCCGTGATGAATGTCTTTCATTTCCGGTTTTCTGCTGCCACTGCCGGGACCGCCCCAGCCAAGATGGTCATGATGACCTCCGATAACAATATATTCGTTTCTGAGAAGCGAATCAGTACCGGGAATATAACCAATAACATTTGCAGTCTGAACTTCAATTCCTGCAATATCTGCAGTTATACAAAACTGGTATTTGCCTGAAAACTGTTTTGCCCTGTTCTTAAGTCCGTATTCTGATTTCAGTATCTCATAATCACTATTACTGAGTACCCTGCTGAAAACGGTTTCCTTAACCGCAATAACGGGAATCTTAAAAACTCCCGATGGTTTCTCCAGAAAATTATCGGGAAATGAACCTTTACCTTCATGAACGAAAATAACTCCGGCAGCTCCCTTTTCCGAAGCATTTCTGGCCCTTGCTCTTAAAGTAAGAGCATTTTTAACTTTCTGAAGAACCTCATCGGAAACATCATACTTTATTATTACCCATTTATTCTTTAGGTCAGTTTTCTTAAAATCGGAATACGATTTATCGTCAATGCCATACGCAGCAAAACAAATATCAGCCGTGACAGTAGTATCAAGTGTAAAAGACAATGGGATGAATTCCTCAGAAGGTTTTATTGTATCACCGTTATATACGAAGAGATTGTTCTTCCCTGGTTTTGTACCGGTAACAACGGTAAAATGCTGAAAATAGCTTTCCCCGAAAGGCTTCAATCCGGCTTTTACAAACTCGTTCTTAATATATAATAATGTAAGGCTGTCGCCGGCAGTTCCGGGCCACCGTCCCCCAAGCCCGTCGCTGCTGAGGTAACGTATATCGTTCATAAAGCGGGTTGAGGATATTTCCTGTGCATTGATCAGAAGCGGAAAGCATGTGATAAATGCTAAAACAAGCCTTTTCATTCTTTTATTATTAAGTGAACGACCGGATTATGTATACGTTATAATCGCCGAGATATTTAAAGCCATGCTTATTATAAAGTTCCACAGCCTTTACATTGTCCTTATGCACTTCGAGCTTGATCTGAAGCCCGCATTCTTTAGCATAATTTACTGAAGCTTCGGCAAGAATATGGCTGAGTTTTTTGCCCTGGTAATCAGGGTGTATTCCGAAGTGATGAAGGTAAATACGTCTAGAGTCGTTGGTAAGCCACGAAGTTCCGCAGACTCTTCCATTAGATGCATCTTCCATGATAATGAGTTTTCCGCCTCCTGCAAGAGTTTTTCTTATTACTTTAAGATCATCGCCCCGCTGAGCGCCTCCCATACCTGTAGACTGCCAGATATCGTTCACTGCATCGAAATCCCCGTCGCAGAAATCCCTCAAAATATAATCTGAGTTGTTTTTTTCTGACATATCAAGTGCGTTTAAATATTCTGCATCAGTAAAGTGATAAAAAAGGGGCTGTCTCAAAAGTCTTTGTTTTTCTCTTTTCTGCAACTTCTTGCCCCTCCCTAAAGGGTGGAAGTTGCAGAAAATCAGCCTTCCCTTTAGGGTTAGGGCGAGGCTGATTTTCTGTGAAAATACTTTTGAGACAGGCCCTAATATTAAGAAAACTT
>CAZEWB010000193.1:0-6898 GCA_964515655.1 uncultured Bacteroidales bacterium | reverse complement strand
TGTGTTGGGTGTGTTTGGTTTGGTTTTTAATCTTTTAAGAAAGTATGAACAATTTAATTTTCATTGAAGGAAAACATTTTTTCATAAAAATTAAATTGTTCATACTTTCTTAAAAGATTATCAATCAAAACACGTCTAAAATCGTAAATTAGCTTTTAATAATTTTTACTATGGCATTAAGCTGGAATGAGATAAAAGAACGGGCAATATACTTTTCAAAAGAATGGGCCGGCACAACAAATGAGGAAGCCGAAGCACAATCATTTATTGAGGCTTTCTTTAATGTATTTGGCATTTCAAGAAAAAAAGTATCGATGTTCGAGCACAGGGTAAAAAAACTTGATGATACTGACGGATACATTGACCTTTTGTGGAAGGGTATGATCCTTATAGAAATGAAAAGCAGGGGTAAAAACCTTGACAAAGCATACCATCAGGCAAAGGAATATATACAGCGTCTTGAACAAAACGAAATACCCAGATACATTCTTGTTTCTGACTTTGAATTCTTCAGATTATATGACATTGAGGAAGATAACATTATCGAGTTCAGGTTAAACGAACTGGTAAAAAATGTTCAGCATTTTGGATTATTGCTGGGCTATCAGAAAAAAATATATAAAGAGCAGGATCCTGCAAATATTAAAGCTGCAGAGTTGATGGGCAAACTCCATGACAGGTTAAAGGAAATCGGATATTCAGGACATCCGCTTGAAGTATATCTAGTTCGTATTTTATTTTGCCTGTTTGCAGATGATACAACTATTTTTAATAAGGATCAGTTTCAAGACTATATTTTACAAAGAACAAACATTGATGGTAGCGACCTTGCCTCAAAAATTCAGGAATTGTTTCAGGTACTAAATACACCTCACGAAAAACGTTTTAAGAATCTGGATGAACAGTTAAATGAATTTCAATATGTAAACGGAAAGTTGTTTGATGAAACTCTTCCAATGGCAAGTTTTGACAGTAAAATGCGACAGGCATTATTAGATTGCTGCTATATTGACTGGAGCAAAATATCACCCGCAATATTTGGTTCGATGTTCCAGAGCGTTATGAACCCTAAAGAACGCAGGAATATTGGCGCCCACTACACAAGCGAAAAGAATATACTGAAACTTATAAAACCATTATTCCTTGATGACCTGTGGAAAGAGTATGAAAACGTAAAAGTCAATAAGAACAGGCTCAACGAATTTCATAAAAAATTAAGTACATTAAAATTCCTTGACCCCGCTTGTGGTTGCGGAAATTTTCTGGTAATTACATACAGGGAACTGCGTTTACTCGAACTCGAAATACTTCGTACAATTTATAAGAAAGGGCAAATTGTTACAGATATCGGAAGTGTTGTAGGAATTGATGTTGACCAGTTTTACGGAATAGAATACGAAGAATTTCCTGTTCGAATTGCTGAAGTTGCGATGTGGCTTATTGACCACCAGATGAATATGCTTATAAGTAATGAGTTCGGACATTACTTCACCCGCCTGCCCTTAAGAAAGTCAGCAAAAATTGTACATGGCAATGCATTACAGATCGAATGGAAGTCACTTATTGAAACAATAGAAATTGATGCAGAAAATACTACTGTAATTGTTGCAGAACCGATAAAACAATACACAACTGTAACTATAAAAACTGAGAACCTGAAAATAATCGATAAAAGAACTATTATTCACAGTCAATACGAAGTTAAAAACCATTTTGATTTTATCATTGGCAATCCACCTTTTATTGGAAAAAATCTCCAGAATTCAGAACAGAGATCCGATATGGAGAAAATATTTGCAGGAGTGAAAGGTACTGGTGTTTTAGATTATGTTACTGCCTGGTATTTTAAAGCCGCCCAGATTATTCAAAATACTAAAACAAAAGTTGCTTTTGTATCAACTAATTCAATATCTCAAGGCGAGCAGGTAGGCATTCTTTGGAATCTGCTTTTTAGCCATTTTAGTATTAAAATTCATTTTGCTCACCGTACATTTAAGTGGGGCAATGAAGCAAAAGGAAATGCTGCTGTACATTGTGTAATTATTGGTTTCGCAAATTACGACACAATTAATAAATGTATATTTGAGTATGACGACATTAAAGGCGAAGCACATGTCTTGAAAGTAAAAAATATTAATCCTTATTTAGTTGACGTAAAAGACTTATTAATAATGTCCCGATCAAAACCTATTTGTAAAGTACCACAAATCAGTAAAGGGAATCAACCGACCGACGGAGGGTATTTGTTGTTAGATGACAATGAAAAAAAGGAATTACTGGATAAATGCCCAATCGCAAAAAAGTATATAAAAAAACTGGTCGGGGCACAAGAATACATTCATAACATAAACAGATGGTGTTTGTGGCTTGTTGATGCCTTGCCTTCAGATTTGCAATTAATGCCTGCAATTATAGAAAGGCTAAAAGGTGTAAAGCAAATGAGAGAAAACAGTTCGGACCCTAAAACACGAGAACTTGCAAATACTCCCTGGCTTTTCAGGGAGACAAGAAATTATGAATCCTTTATTATTGTCCCTTCAACAACTTCTGAGAATCGAAAGTATATTCCTATGGGTTTTGGAGATATAAATATTATTCCAACTAATCTTTTGCTAATCATCCCTGATGGTAAACTTTATCATTTAGGAATTCTTACATCATTAATGCACATGTCCTGGGTAAAATCAGTATGCGGAAGATTAGAAAGCAGGTATAGATATTCAAAGGATATTGTTTACAACAACTTCCCCTGGCCCGAAAATCCGTCAGAGAAACAAATTAAAACCATTGAAGAAAAGGCACAAAAAGTATTAGACGCACGTGCAGAATTCCCAAACAGTTCACTTGCCGATCTATATGACCCATTAACAATGCCCCCGGCACTGGTAAAAGCCCATAACGAATTAGACAAAGCGGTAGATCTTGCTTATCGTTCACAACCTTTTACTTCTGAAGCAAAGCGTATGGAATTTTTGTTTGAGTTGTATGAGAAATATACGGCTGGGTTGTTTGAGAAAGAAAAAAGGTTCTGATTAAACGTCGAGTGTCTTCAAAGACACAGCGGATGATAAACCAAAACCCAATGCAAAAATACAACTATTTGTTCAGAAAACAATCCAATAGATTTACTTATAACCGGGTGACTCTTTACCACTTCTGCCTGCATAAAAACATCTGTTCATCAAATATTTAAATTAAATCGGGTAATACATGCTGTTTCTTCGGATAAGAATCAGACCTTTGCAGACTTTTATATTAAATCTTAAAAATGTCATTAGTTCACCTCAGAAACATCGGAATTGCTGCTCACATTGATGCCGGAAAAACAACAGTAACAGAAAGAATACTTTTTTACACAGGGGTCACGCGTAAAACAGGAGAGGTCCATGACGGCGAGGCCACCATGGATTTTATGAAACAGGAGCAGGAAAGAGGAATTACAATTGCCTCGGCTGCCATTTCGTGTATATGGAATAACCACAACATTAATATCATCGACACTCCCGGCCATATTGATTTCACGATTGAAGTAGAACGTTCGCTTCGCGTAATAGACGGAATGGTCGCTGTTTTTTGCGCCATCGCCGGTGTTGAACCTCAAACGGAAACTGTGTGGAACCAGGCCGACCGGTACAAAGTACCACGCATTGCTTTTGTAAATAAAATGGACCGCAGCGGTGCCGATTTTTTCGAAGTTGTTACGATGATGAACAAATATCTGGATGCAAATGCCGTCCCGTTCCAGATACCGATTGGAGCCGAGGAGAACTTCAGCGGGATAATTGATATCATTGAGAGAAAAGCCTATTCGTTCTCCGAAAAAGGTCGTGAAGAAATTTCTATCCCTTCAGAGATGGTTGAAGCAACAAATACTGCCCGTTTAAAACTGACTGAAATACTGGCAGATTTTGACGATAAAATAATGCAGTTGTTCCTCGACGGGAAAGAAGTAAGTACAGAATTAATTAAAGAAGTCGCCCGCAAAGCTTCACTGAAAATGCTTATTACTCCTGTTTTTTGCGGAGCAGCATATAAAAACAAAGGTATTCAGTTATTACTTGATGCTGTTGTTGACTATCTCCCTTCGCCTGTAGATGTCGGAGCAGTAATAGGCACTGATATAAATGATCCGGAAAAAGCCCAGAGAAGAAGTCCGACACCTAAAGAGCCATTTGCCGCACTGGCCTTTAAGATCATTAACGACCCGTTTGTAGGGCAACAGACATTTATCAGAATATACTCCGGAACATTAAAAAGCGGAATGGCTGTTCATAATTCTATAAAAGGAAAAACTGAAAGAGTTGGCCGCATATTAAAGATCAGCGCGAAAGAAAGAGAAGATATATCGGAAGCCGGACCTGGTGATATTATTGCTTTGATCGGCATGAAACTGACCAAAACCGGTGATACTTTATGTGATCCGGATCAACCGCTGATACTGGAAAATATTCATATTACACCTCCGGTAATAGAACTTAAGATCACCCCGGCTGTCCGGAAAGAACAGGAAAAGCTTGGCGAAGCATTACGAAAACTTTCGAACGAAGACCCTTCATTTACTGTCAGGTTCGACGACGAAACAAGTGAAACGATAATTGCCGGGATGGGAGAACTGCACCTTGAGATCATTGTCGACCGCTTAAAGCATGAATTTAAACTTGATGTTATTGTTGCCGAACCTTCGGTTGCATTCAGAGAAACAATAACAACCGAAAAGGAGGCAGAATACAAATTAGCGAAACAAACCGGCGGAAAAGGACAGTTTGCTCAAATGCTTATCCGTATGGAACCAAATCCCGGAAAGGGATACGAATTTGTGGACAAGATCAAAGGGGGAAGAATTCCTGCCGAATTTGTTGTTTCAATTAATAAAGGGATTCAGAAAACAATTTCGGAAGGCATACTTGCCGGCTTTCCTGTTGTTGATGTTAAGGTTGTTCTTCTCGATGGCTCATTCCATCCGGTTGACTCGTCCGACATGGCATTCCGCACATGCGCATCGAAGTGTTTCAAAAAAGGCTTTATGAATGCAAGTCCTATTCTTTTAGAGCCAATTATGAAACTCGAAATAAACACGCCGGATGAATATATTGGAGATGTTGTAGGCAATCTGAACCGCCGGAGAGGGACCATCGAATCGATGCGCAGGCATCGTAAAGGTTCGCAAAAACTGAACGGGCTTGTACCATTAATGGAAATGTTCGGTTATTCATCGCAACTGAGAAATATAACAAGCGGAAGAGCAAATTATTCAATGGAGTTCCTTCGCTACTCTCCGGTTACAGCTGCCATACAGGAAGAAGCATTAAAGAAACTGGCAGAAAAAAAGAAAGAAGAACAACACCGTTAATTTTTAAAACGTTTTTTCTGTTTTATTTGTTCAGAAAGTAATTGTATATTTACATATGAAAAAACAAATACTCTTCGTTATTCTGCTCGTGGCAATGATCCCTGCAATGGCGCAGAAAGGGACACAACCTGATCCCGAACAATATTACATTCCCGGGGTAACAACAATGAGCGCAAAAGACACGGCATGGCTCAATTCTCTGCCTGTACTTACACTTCCTGCAGAATACCGGATCGGGCAGAAAACCCTGCCTTCATATATCAACAACTCCCAGCTGCCTTATTTCAGGCCGATATATTACCAGAATGCCCTTGAATGCGGGCAGGCTTCCGGTATTTGCTATGCTTTTACTTATGAGATGGCCAGAATGCGGGATGTAGCTGCCAACAATGGCGCCACACAATACCCCAGTCATTTTGCATGGAATTTCAGGAACGAGGGATCGAACCAGGGGGTTAATTGCCTTGAGACATTGGACGTGCTTCGTATGGCCGGCACACCTAATGTTACCGACTGGGGAGGCTCCCCTAATTACGGAGGTGAAAAAAGATGGCTCTCCGGTTACCAGTATTACTTAGATGCCATGCACAACCGGATATATGAAGTATATGCAATACCGGTAAATACACCGGAAGGATTACAGACTCTTAAAACCTGGCTAAACGATCACCTCGACGGATCAACCTTCGGAGGTGTGGCCAACTTCTATTCGACCTACATTTCCAACAGTTATAATTTTAATGTGCTTCCTGCCGGAACCCCCGATGAAGGGAAGAAAGTAATTACACAGTTCTCGAATTATGTGAACCACTGCCAGACCATTGTTGGATACAACGACCAGATATGCTGGGATTACAACTCGGATGGTCAGTATACGAACGACCAGGATATAAACTCGGATGGCGTGGTAGATATGCGCGACTGGGAGGTAGGCGGACTTATCTTTGCCAATTCGTTCGGGACAGCTTTTGCCGACAACGGCTTCTGCTATATGACCTACCGCAATCTTGCGGAATCCCTTACCAACGGCGGTATATGGAATAACTACGTATTTGTTATGCGCGTCAAAGAAGATGTCAACCCGCTTGTGACACTCAAGGTAAAAGTAAAACATGTTTCAAGGCAGGCATTAAGGGTAATGGCAGGGATATCGGACGACACAACCACCACTGCACCTGATTTCACCACGACATATTCGGTATTCAACTTTCAGGGCGGTAATTATTATATGACAGGCGGCACAACCGAAGCAGACAAGACCCTTGAATTCGGGCTCGATGCTTCGGAACTGCTTAACCATATCCAGCCTGGCTCCCCTGCCCGCTTTTTTCTGGATATTTTCGAAGCAGACGTCGGCAATACTCTCGCCGGCATGATCGTTTCATACTCTGTAATTGACTATACTTCCGGAGCGCCGGTAGAGACGGTTTATCCGCAGGACAGTATAAATTTCCTGAGTAATTCCCATACGATACTCGGGCAGAATATAACCCCTTCATATACCAAACCTGAGATAGACGACCTACTTCTGCCGGATGCCGAAGCCTA
>CAZEWB010000192.1:0-6905 GCA_964515655.1 uncultured Bacteroidales bacterium | reverse complement strand
TATTGCAATACTTTTCGTTTTATCCATGTCGTCGTGCATGAGGCTGGATGATTTTTTATACAACGCGAACGAGAACCCAATAACTTCATACCAGCTTGACGAATATACCGGCCCCACTGAATTTGCACTTGAAGACCGGTTTAAGATTGATAAAGATAATATCCATTTGTTCCAATTGGAATCAGACTGTAACGGCGACATCAAAAACATTTATGCGCTGTATATTGGCGATACTTCCCGGATAGCAACAGATACCGTTATTATGTACTGTCACGGCAACAAGGACCACCTCGACTTTTATTATCCCCGCATTGCACTTCTGGCAAATACTGGTGGCAAAAACAGGTATTGTGTTATGAGTATTGACTATAGGGGATTCGGCCTGTCGGAAGGAGAACCGTACGAGGAAGCACTGTATGCGGATGTCAACGCTGCACTGCAATGGCTCAAAGACAAAGGGCTGACAGGAGACAGATTAATAATGTACGGCTTCAGCATGGGCACTGCTCCTGCGACACAACTAACCGCAAATCCGGTTGTCATGAACCCGTCTGCACTTATCCTCGAAGCGCCTTTTGCTTCAGCGGAAGTATTTGTCCAGGATGCCGCAGGGCTTTCAATTCCCGGCGCTTACGCTGTAAATCTTAAAATAGACAATGCCGAAGAAATTAAAAAAGTGAACGCGCCGTTCATGTGGATACATGGCACTGCTGATGATTTTATAAGTATTTCAAGTCATGGCGAGGTTGTCTTTGCGAACTATAACGGAATAAGAAAACAAGCATGCAGGGTTCCGGGCGCCGGGCATTCGGATTGCCCGGTAATTCTTACTTTTGACACATACCTTCAAGATATTCTATCTTTTATTACAGCAAACTGATTGTTTCCGTTATTTATAGGCATAACAATAAAGAAGTAATCTACCTGAATCTTTCATGCCATTCCGAACGCGCTGTTTTTCTGCTTTTTACAATCGTCAGTATTTTATCAAATATTTTAAAAATATTATCCGTATTTCATAATACATTATTACATTTGTTTATAAATATTAATATATGAAAAAGTTTATTGCAATTCTGATGTTGTTTTCTTTGGTTGTAACTGCATATAGCCAGTCGCCAAACGCTTTCCAGTACCAATCGGTTGTCCGTGACGGATTGGGAAATCCGTTAGCAGATCAGCCTGTTTCCTTCGAAATAAGTATCATCGAAGGAATACCAACCGGCACTGTCGTTTATACCGAAACGCACCTTATCACCACCAATGCATTTGGTATAGCCAACATGGCTATTGGCACAGGCACTGTAACTGCCGGTGTCTTTTCGGATATAGTATGGGCAAACGGGAACCATTACATTAAAGTAAGCGTTGACATTACCGGAGGAAGCAGTTTTACAGATATGGGCACAACCCAGATACTGAGCGTTCCGTATGCATTGTTTGCAAAAAACTCGGGTGATGCTTTCAGCGGAAGTTTCACAGATCTCACAAATATTCCCGACCTTAACGGAGATGTATCGGGGCAGATTGAATCCAACACTGTTACAGGAATTCAAGGCATGGGCGTCTCCACAAATATTCCCGCAAACGGACAGGTACTGAAATGGAATAATACATCTTCGAAATGGGAACCTGCCGACGATGAACTTGGAGCTGCCGGTACTACTGACGGAGTGGTAACAGGCGCTTCTTTCACCGGAACAACGACTAAAACATTAACACTTATCCGCTCAAATGGTCTGGGCGACATCACTGCAGTATTTACCGACCTTGTTGATGATGCAGATGCCAGTCCTACAAATGAAATACAATCATTAAGTTTATCCGGTAATGATCTTACAATCTCCGGCGGTAATACAGTAACTCTACCGACAGGAACAACCTATACGGCCGGCTCTGGAATTAGCATCACAGGGAATTCAATTGCTAATACTGCGCCCGATCAGACTATAGCAATAACAGGCAGCGGCGCTACTACAGTAACAGGGACATATCCCAGTTTCACGGTTTCAAGTACTGACAACAATACTACATATACCGCCGGCAGCGGACTGAATCTTGCCGGAACAGAATTCTCAAACGCTGCTCCAGATCAAACAGTAGCCATCACAGGAAGCGGTGCAACAACTGTTACCGGCACTTATCCGAATTTCAATGTAAGCAGTACAGATAATAATACAACATACACTGCCGGCACAGGCCTTACGCTAACAGGCACTCAGTTCACACACAATGCACACAGCGGTGATGTTGGCGGTACAACAGCGCTGACAGTAACAGGAATTCAGGGCAGAGCAATAACGTCTGCTGTCCCAACCAATGGTCAGGTGTTAAAATTTAACGGAACAAGTTGGGTGCCTTCAGCAGATAATGTTGACGATGCAGACAACAGTACTACAAATGAGATTCAATCGCTGTCGCTGGCCGGCAATACACTTTCCATTAGTGGCAGTAATAATGTTTCCCTTTCCGGCTATGTGGATACATTATGGAAGAGCAACGGAACCAGAATCTATAACTCAAATACAGGTAATGTCGGAGTCGGATTAAATGATCCCGTAGGAAAGATGGTCGTACAGGGCGATGCCACACTCACTGATTCTGATCCATTATTTGAAGTTAAAGACCGTACCGGCGCAACTGTTTTTGTTGTATATCCAGACAGCGTAAGGATATTTGTTGGTGACGATGCAACTAAAACTAATAAAGGTGCATTTGCTGTAAGCGGTAGAAATACATCAAAACAAGTTACTCATAATTTCTTCAGCGTAACACCCGACAGCGTAAGAGTATTTCTTGATGACAACAGCGCTATGGGCGGCTTTGCAGTTCAATCGTTTGATAATAGCAATCCCCAGGATTTTCTGAATATTTCTATGGACAATTCTGAGATTATCAATCCATCTGAAAACAGGATAGTATGGCTTCCATCAAAATCTGCATTTTTGAGCGGCAGAGTATTGATAGAGCACCCAGATAGTGTAGGGACAAATTCAGTTGCTATGGGTTATGAATCCAAAGCAAAAGGCAACTGGTCGCAGGCTATGGGTTATCAGGCAATAGCACGCGGTGAATTTTCTTCATCCTTTGGCTGTAACACCGTAGCATCCGGAGTTTCTTCAATGGCGATTGGTTACCAGTCGCGCGCTACGGGTTTTTCTTCATTTGCTTTCGGCTTCAGTTCTTTGGCTTCCGGCAGTTACTCAATGGCAGCGGGAATAAGCGCTACAGCAACTTCAGAAGGAGCAATTTCTCTTGGCCATAATAGCTCTTCTACAGGATGGGGTTCTTTTTCGTGCGGTCACGGAACTCATGCAAACAACACCGCTTCTGCTGCTTTGGGGTATTATAATGTTTCAAATGGGATTGCAAGCACTGCTGTTGGCTTCAGCACTTATGCAAAAGCATCGTTTTCATTTGTGGCAGGCATATATAATGAAATATACGGCGACAGTACCTGGGGCTCTGGTTTATCAGATCCGCTGTTCGTTGTTGGGAACGGAGGAGATGAATTCACCAGGCATAATGCTGTAACATTATTGAGAAACGGAAACTTCGGAATAGGGTCAAGCAACCCCGGCAATAAACTTGTTATTGCTCATGACGACAATCAAGGAGGCATGGAACTAAACCGTCTTTCTTTTGCAACAAGTAAAAGCCAGATAAAATTCTCACAGCTTGGTGTTGAAAGATGGGACATCGGAACTGACATGAACCAGAATAATACCAGCGATTTTTATGTTTGGGATAATAATAACGGCGCAGCTCGGATCTATGTTAATCCTGTCGGCTATGTCGGGATCGGCTCGATAAACCCCTTGTATAAACTTGATGTGGATGGAGATGCCAGGCTTGCCAACGGGCTTTATTTTACAAGCGGAGCTCCTTCGATCTTTAATGGAAGCAATAAGCCGGTTCTCCAGGGTGGCTGGTCGGGTGGATGGTATGACTTTACTGCAATAAATACACCTTATGGCTGGGCTGGCGCAAACGACCCATCATCAATTATCACATCACTTCAATATCCGTTGATAGTTGCTCATGGAACCAGCGGCACACCTTTTACCACTACACTAATGTCAGTAAACACTGCAGGAAATGTTGTAATGCCATATGTTTATAATACTATCGTTGGCGGCGCTAACCGCGACCTGTATATCGACAACACCGGTCTGATCGGCTATATCTCTTCTTCTGCCCGTTACAAAAAGAATATCACCGATATGGAAAATGTCGGCTGGTTAATGAAACTAAGACCGGTTAATTACATATACAAGACGGACGCTTCACAAACCAAAGAATACGGATTAATAGCCGAAGAAGTTGAAAAGATCAACCCTCTTTTTGTAAGCTATAATGCCGATGGGACGGTGGAAACAGTTAACTATTCGAAGTTCATTACTCCACTGATTAAATCGGCACAGGATCAGAATAAGAGAATTGAAGAACTGGAAATCCTGGTAAATAAATTATTACTGCAAAATCAGGAACTCAGATCCGAAATAGTAAATATTAAAAATAACTCCGTAAGCGCAAGCAGCAAATAGAACAGCCCTGCTAGCTGCATATTATATCCTTTTACTTTGCAGGCGGTCGTCTACTATAACAATAGTGACATATTTGTATGTCCGCCGGCAGCACCTTGCAAGCCAGAGTATAAGTGGTTAATACCGAATCGACTCCCCCGGTGGCCGGTGGGGGCAAAATCTGCAGTCAGACCGGTTCGCCTGGGAACAATAGGTTACACTATATCCTCCTATAAGTCAAGCCAAAACATTTGTTAACTTTTTTGGTTTGATTTTAAAACATAATGTATTACTTTTACACTCCATTAAGATGGTATGTCGTTGTTTATTTGTTATAAGAGTTCAAACAAAATCATAAAGTCTGGCAGAAGATCATTCTTTATAACAAGCCTTGCCATTTTACTATTATTACTTATAGTTTGTTCTGGTTCATTGTTTTCACAGTTGAATCAGCTTGGTTATCCTTTTATAAGAAATTATTCTCCTAAAGAAAGCGGAGCACAAGACATGAATTATGCTGTTGTTATGGACTCACGGGGATTGGTATATTTCGGAAATACAGACAAGGGTGTAATTAAATATGATGGAACAACATGGCAACATATACCTGTCGGCAATAATTCTGCATGCAAATCTCTTGCTGTTGACACAAACGACATAATATATGTAGGTGCTATTGGTGACTTCGGCTATATTGCCCCCGACAAATATGGCGTTTCAAGATACAACTCATTAATACATTTGGTTGACACATCACAGGACAATGTTTCAAACATCTGGAAAACTTTTGTTACTAAAAATGGCGTTTACTTTTGTTCAGTAAAAAGGATTTTTCATTATAAGTATCCCGAATACCTTGAAGTAATTGACCTGCCCGAAGGCTGTTTTTTCAGTTTTAATATAGGGAACAGGATAATTATCGGGACCTACTTAGAAGGAATGCTCGAACTAAAGAATGACAAAACAGAAGTAATGCCGGGGATAGAGCCACTTTTTGATCAGGATATTTTACAGGTCATCCCTTTTCGCACAAATCAATGGCTAATAGTTACATACAATGGGTTATATGTTTATGATATTCTTGAGAAAAAAGCCTCTTTCCTTACCGGGCAGAAATATCTTGACATATCAAATAATTTCCTGATTACAAGCAGACCATATAATGCTACTGTAATTGGAGATGCCGGATTTGCCTTTGCTACAATGAATAACGGAATTTTTGTAAGTGATAAAAAAGCTCGTTTCACAGAGAATTATAATATTTCCACAGGACTGATTAATGAAACTGTTTCTGATTTATATTATACCCCATCTCAGGGAGTGCTTTGGTCAACATTCGAAACCGGTATTTCAAGAATTGAGTATGGATCCCCATTCAGGATATTTGGTAAGGAGAGCAACCTGAACGGAACTGTATTATCTGCCACCCGGTTTAACAATACAATGTTTGTAGGAACTTTTACCGGGGTATTTTATCTTACTTTTAAAGAAAACGGCCTTCCTTGTTTCAATACTGTAGAAGAGTTAAGCGGTAAGTTTGTAATGGCTCTTATTTCTGTTGATATTGAGGATGGAAAGCAAAAACTTATGGCTTGTGCAAGCGATGACATTTACGAAATAAGGGATTTCAAAGCTTTTCCTCTGGGCGTAGAAGATATGACAGCTTTATCCGCTATAATATCAAATTACCAGAAAGGCACTTTCTACGTTGGATCATCTAAAGGTTTGCGAAAATTTCAATGGGGAAACGAGAAATGGGATACAACTTTAGTTCCTCATACTGAATTCGAAATATTCTATCTGACTGAAGATAACAACGGATATATATGGGCTGGAAGTACTATTAACGGAATACTTCGGGTTTCTCCTGACAATAATGTTACTCAATTTACAACAAAAGACGGCCTTCCTTCTAACTCCGACCTTTCTGTTTTCTACTTCAGCCATAAAAATAAATTATTGGTGGGCAGCCGTTTGGGTTTGTTTGAATATAATGCTGATAAAAATAATTTTTCACGTTCCACTACATTCGGGAATCTTCAATTTCAGCAAAACGCTCATGTCAAAAACATTTACAACGGATACCTTGGTTCCAAGATATTCATTGTAAATAACAGGGTGCAGAAAATTACTCCACACTACGATTCATACATTGTTGACTCTGTCACCTTTAACAGACTACCAGAAATGACAGTGGCATCAGTTTATTCTGAAAATACCGGTATTACATGGTTTTGCACATCAGAAGGACTTATCAGTTACGATAATCTTTTCAAGCCAAACAATCAAACTAAGATACCTGTAATTATCAGTTCTGTTAAGCTTCTTCAGAATGACTCTTCAATATTCAACGGGAACTTTATTGAGCCTGCTGTTTAC
>CAZEWB010000191.1:0-6913 GCA_964515655.1 uncultured Bacteroidales bacterium | reverse complement strand
TTCCATACATTGTTAGCTCCTGCCATTGCCAGACCTGAGCGCATAAGCGGATTTTTGTTCTTCGTAAATTGCCATAAACCAAATCCTGTTGAGCCGCGGAACTCTATTCCCCCGTCCTCGCTCTCATTCTGCTTCTCGCTCTGTATCTCCTCGGGGTCAGGATAGAAAAACCCATGCGTGGAAACATGCAGAATATTGCAGTTTGACGCTATTGACTTAATTGTATCTTCTGTTGCAGCAGTCCCGGATAAATAAGTTGTTCCTACTTTTTTCTTTTTAAATATTTCTGTGATCTTGTCTGTTTCTGTTTTTGTTCCGGGAAGGTAATTCCATATTTTTTCAGTCGTAGTGTCTGTTGAATATTCAATTCCTCCAAATAAACCGGCTGTCAGTTTTTCATCCCATATTGTACTTTCAGGCATGGCTACTTTTCCTGTAGAACTTACCTGTTGAAGATTGAAATTATCGCAGAGGTAGATGTTTTTCCCTTTTCCCAGCGCAGCAAAAGATACTTTGTGTAAAATGCCATCGGATGAATAATAAACAGTTTTTACATCTTTAAGATATGGTTCAAGTGGTTGCCATATCAGTTTGTAAAGAGCTTCGTTGGTATTTTCATTAGTACCATAAACCCCGTTTACATATTTAAAATTGTTTTTGTCTGAAATTCCGATGATTGTTTTTATTTCCTGCTCTTCAAAAAGGCGTATCATTTCGGGTTGTTGGCTTTCGGGTGTAATTATAAGGGCGCAATAAGTAATGGTGTCACTTTTTTTACCTTCAGCAAAACGAATAAATTCAACTGCGGCCTCTCCTGATTTAAGGCTCTTTTTTACACTTTCCCAAGTCATGCTTTGTAGTTTTTCAAAATCACTGAATAGATGTGACCCTTTTACCAATTCTTTTTCTATTGTATTAGCCATCTGTTCTAATTCCTCAGGATTTTTCTTGCGTTTTGAAATTTCGATGGAATAAAGTTTTGAAATTTCTTTTTTCAGAGCAATCCATTTTTCATATTGTGAAATAAGGGCTGTGTCCATGCTGTTTATAATAGATGTGCGCATCGCGGTGGAAGATTTTAGCAACAACCCTTTATTTTTTACAACATTATTAAAAACTGTTGAAGTAATTTCAGGATTTTCAGTTTTATATTTCAATGAAAATGAATAAAAACCAGCAAAAGTTCCTGCCTGTGTTTTGAAATACATTTCCTTTTCCTTCTCAGATAAAAATGCAAAGTTTAAGGCGATATTACTATTTATTATTTCAAGTCCCTCCATAAACAAAGGCTCTGCAGCTGGATAATTGCCAATTTCTCTATATAATCCGGCAAGATTGTTTAAGGATGTGGCATAATCAGGGTGGTTTTCGCCAAGAACTTCTTTCCGGATGTTCATAGCCTCAAGATGCAAATGTTCAGCCGAAGTATTATTGTCCATATTTTTGTACAATACAGCGAGATTATTTAAGGAATTTGCATAATAAGGGTGCTTTTCGCCAAGTATTTTCTTCCATATTTCATTGGCTTGAATATATAAATGCTCTGAAATCAAATAATTATCCATAGCAAAATATAAACCAGCAAGATTATTCAACGATGTAGCATAATCAGGGTGTTTTTCGCCAAGGGTTTCTTTACGAATGTCTTTTGCCTTGATGTATAAAGGTTCAGCCTGGGAATAATCGCCCAAAGTCAGGTATAAATTGGCTAAATTATTTAAAGACGAGGCATAATAGGGGCTACTTTCGCCAAAGTTGTCTTTAGCGATTTTTATCGCCTGAATATATAAAGGTTCAGCCTGAGAATAATTACCAATAGATTTATATAACAAAGCTATATTATTAAGGTATCTGGCATAATCAGGGTGTTTTTCGCCAAGAGTTTCCTTTGTTATTGTTTTTGCTAGAATATATAAAGGCTCTGCTTGGGAATAATAACCCATCAATCTATATAACATAGCTAAATTATTTAAAGACATTACATAATCTGGATGCTTTTCTCCCTGAAGTTTTATTCTTATTTCTTTTTCTTTTTTTCCGTATTCTATTGCTTTTTCATATTTACCGAGAAAATAATTAGCTTCAAGCAATGCATTAAGCATATTTGCATAAATTGTATCGTTCTCACCTACTTTTTCTTTTGCAGCCTGAAGGGCTTTTTCAGCATAAACGAGGGCGGTATCGTAGCTTTCTTTGTCTTGATATGCCTGGCAGAGAGAGTCGTATATCTGCCATGTTTGCGAAAATGAAAAATAACAAATGAAAAATGAAAAATGAAAAAAGCAAAGAATGAAGATGAGTTTTTTCATAACGGAGATTTTTGTAAAGATAAATCTTTTTCTTATTTTCGTATTTTCAAAAAGGTTTTTATGGAATTGTCAAAAGACAGAATTATTGAACAGTTGGTATTACATTCGGCAGAGTTGGAAAACTTTGGCCTTTTACGGCTGGGTTTGTTCGGTTCTGCTGCAAGAAATGAATCCACACAATACAGTGATATGGATTTTATAGCAGAATTCCATCGTTCAAAAAAAACATATAAGAATTTTATCCGGCTGGTTTTCTTTCTCGAGCATCTTTTTAACTGTAGAATTGATTTGATTTCCAGAGATTCCTTGCCTCCTAACAGAGATTTTACAAACAGCGTAAACAGCGAGGTTGAGTATGTCACGTTCATGGCATGATTATATACGCGATATCCATGATGAACTGGATTACACCGGTTCATTATTTCCAGGATTGACATTCAATGCCTTTATTGCAGACAATACTTTAAAAAGGGCTGTTATCAGAAGTCTTGAAGTAATCGGAGAAGCCGTTAAAAATATTCCTGATGAAATAAAATTAAAATATCCACTCGTAGAATGGAAGGAATACGCGGGACTGAGAGATAAACTGGCACATCATTATTTCGGAATTGATTATGAGATTGTCTGGGATGCTCTTGTTTCAGATATTCCCGGATTAGCAAAAGCAATTGATACCATAGCTGTGAAAGAGAAAATTATTCTTTGAAAAAAACACATCTTTGACCATTACTCGATCAGTACAAACGCCCCCCAATAATAAGGATCATATTTCTTCCTCATCTCTTTCTGCGTTTCGTTGAAAGCTAACCGCACGTCCTTTTCCTTCAGAAGTTTTTCATAAAACAACTCCATGAATTCTACCGTTTCTTTATCGGGGACCTGCCACAAGCTCATGATAATGTATTTTACACCGGCCATTTTGAAAGCACGCTGCAGGCCGTACACGCCTTCGCTTCCCCTGATATCGCCCAGGCCTGTTTCGCAGGCGGAGAGGACGACGAGATTGGTTCCGGTCATGTTAAGATTAGAAACCTCGTAAGCGGTTAATACACCCTCGTTGTTTGTGCGCTCCCATTTCCCGGACCAGACCCTGTTTGCACCGGCAAAAATAAGTCCCGACCTCATAAGCGGATTCCGGTTGTTTACAAACATCCAGCTACCGAATCCCCCGGAACCACGGAATTGAATACTCTTTTCCTCATTCTCACTCTCCGCTCTCATTCTGGATTCCGGGTCGGGGTAAAAGAAACCATGCGTTGAAATATGTAGGACAGATGGTGTTTCTGAACTGTCGAAAAGTGATTTGAAATTTTCTTCGCTGGCCTTTTTGCCCGAAAAAGCAAAATATGGAACTTTGTTCTGCGAAAGCAGGATCTCAATACTTTTAATTTCTTTAAGTGTTCCCGGTAGAAATTGCCAGTCCTGTGCGTTCGTGGATACCTTTTTTATGTTGCCGGGAATATAATCAATACCACCGAATATTGCAGCAGAATAAAGGGGCACTGCAAATGATCTGCGACCGGTTATTTTCCCTGTTGTACTGACTTGTATCAGGTTATATCTGTCGCACAGAAGGATGTTGTCTTTTCCAAGCGCAGCAAATGAAATCCTGTTAAGAACACCGGCGGGGGCGAAAAAAACAGTTGAAACACCCTCCAGTTTACTTTCAAGGGGTTTCCATATCAGGTTATACAGTTCAGTTGAATTGGAACCATAAAGAGAGCTGACATATTTGTATCCGGTCTTGTTTGATTTTCCTGTAAGAGATAAAAAATCAGCTTCATTAAAAAGCTCAATTGCTTCCGGTCTTATACTTGTTTTCGTAATTAACAGGGCGGCATATGTAACCGAATCACCTGTTCCGTCTTTTGTGAATGTAATGAATTCAATGGCCGCTTCGCCCGGTCCGAGCGCTTTTTGGATATCTTTCCATTTTAAATTAAACTGACCGGATGTTTCGGCAAAGCCCGACGACAACATTACCATTTTACGTTCCTCCCGAATAGCCAATGTTTCCAGAGAGTCGATTTCTTTATATCTTTCAACACCGTAAGTACCCATTAACACCGATATTTCTTCCCTTATCTGTTTAAGATGGAAATAAGCTTCTTTAAGATCCTTGTTTTTACCAGAATTGACAGCATCGAGAACTGACCGCGAACTGCTAAGAAGCAGGCCTTTTAGAAGCAATTCATTGTCATAACAAATTTCATAAAGTGAATCTGTAACAAATCCTGCCTCGAAAAGAAATGAGTTCAATTCGTTAAAAATATTTTTTGTCTTGTTCAGATAAAGTTCCTTGTCGCTTTCGCTGAGAATTGAAAAGTTGTCTTTAAGCAATTTCCTCGTAAGCTCCGAAGAGATAAGAAAACAACCAATGGCCTTATCATACATTCCCATGTTCCTGTATGCCCTTCCAAGATAAGGGTACTCTCTTGACAGATTTGCAATGTCATCAGTTTCTTCTCTTGTTCTTACTGAATTTTCAAAACACCTGACCGCTGAAGTATAGTCCCCCTTTTCCAGATAAACGCTGCCGATGTTGATATTACAGTCGGCTATACCGACCGGATTGTCCATATCAGCATCATATTTCAATGACTTGTAATAGTACGAAAGAGCCTCATCCGGTTTCCCCTGATCCTGTAAAACAAGTCCTATGTTGTTTATCGTAGAAGACATGCCGGCTTTGTCTTCTATTGCTTCTTTTATCTTTAACGATCTTTCATAATAATCCAGCGCTTTAGCCTTGTCGCCCTGTCCGTTCCAAACCAGTCCCAGATTGGAAAGCGCTTTTGATATCTGACTCTGATCACCCAGTTGTTCTGCTATCTCAAGCGACTTTTCATAATTAAGAATAGCTTCGGGAATATTGCCCATATCATAAAACAGTAGTCCGACGGCATTAAAGTATGAGCAGATCATCGCCTGGTCATTGATTTCTTTACTTATTGCGAAAGCTTGCTCATAGTATTTCAAAGCACCCTGATAGTCACCTTTGTAATAGCATACTTTCCCAAGGTTGTTATAATGATGAAGAGTTATCGTTTTGTCATCGGTTTCAGAATTGAACTCCAGAGATTTTTTGAAACTCAAAAGAGCGTCGTTATAATTCCCCTGATTCATGTATATTACTCCCAGGTTATTAAGGCATCCGGAAATGACATATTTATCGTCAACTTCTTCAGCCAGTTTAAGCGATCTTTCGAAAAGCAAACCCGATTCAAAATAATTGCCGTAATCGAACTCAAGTATCCCCATACTGATAAGACATTTTGCGACCGAGGACTTGTCGCCGGCCAGTTCGAACATTCTCATCGCAATTCTGTAGTACACGCCGGCCTGGGTCCTGTTGCCAAGTAAGCTGTGAACAATGCCGGCATACCATACCAGTGTGGCGTTGTAATATGAACGATCCGGAAATGCAATTATCTTCTCAGGTGAAATGACCGTGTCTGAAAACTGACAATACCAGTACAATGCTGAATCAGGTTTGTAGTTCTCATAAAGCAGACCCAGGTCCATGCATATTTTTAGAACTGCGGTGTCTGATTCATCTCCTTTTAGTTCCGGATTATCTAATTCGGAAATCAGAGAATCTATCTTTTCTTTTTCCTGAGCTTCCACATTAGCCAGAACAAAGAATAATAAAATATAAAGTAAAGTGATTCTCATTATCTATTCAATTAAAACAAATGCAGCCCAATAATAAGGGTCATACTTTTTTCTCATTTCTTTTTGTGTTTCGTTAAAGGCCATTCTAACGTCTTTTTCCTTCAGAAGTTTTTTGTAAAACATTTCCATGAATTCTACAGTTTCTATATCCGGCACCTGCCATAGACTCATGATGATATATTTAACACCTGCCATCTTAAAGGCGCGCTGGAGGCCGTACACACCCTCGCTTCCCTTAATATCACCGAGACCGGTTTCGCAGGCGGAGAGGACTACAAGTTGTGTGTTGCGCATGTTCAGATTTGAAACTTCGTATGCTGTCAGCACGCCTTCGTTGTCTGTTCTTCCCCAGTCTTCGCTCCACACACGATTAGCCCCTGCAAATACAAGTCCCGAACGCATCATAGGGTTCTTGTTATTTAAAAACATCCAGTTACCAAAGCCATTTGAGCCGCGGAAATCCAGTTCGCCATCCTCGACCTTGACCTCAACCTTGACCTCTTTTTTTACCAGTTCTGGATCAGGATAGAAAAACCCATGTGTCGAAACATGCAGTATTGACGGGGCGTCAGTTGAATCGAAAAGAGATTTAAAAGCTTCTTCTCTGGCCTCTTTTCCAGAGTATGTAATACAGGCAACATTACTCTTTTTAAACTGCTTTTCTATCTGCTCTTTTTCCTTTAATGTTCCTTCCAGGTATTTCCACATCTCAAGCTTAACTGTATCGGGGTTATAATCTATCCCTCCGAATATAGCCGCATTATTCCGGAGAGTTGTTTCATTTTCATCCGGATTTATAAGTTTTCCGGTTGAACTCATCTGATGAAGATTGTATTTGTCTGATAAAAATTGTCCGTTTTCATTCCCTAATGCTGAAAATGAAACCTTATTAAGTATGCCGGCAGGAGCATAATAAATGGAATTTATCC
>CAZEWB010000190.1:0-6935 GCA_964515655.1 uncultured Bacteroidales bacterium | reverse complement strand
ATACTTCTGCATAAGTTCGTAACAACACATGTGTAACTCCCGGTATCTGATAAACTGACATTCATTATTATGAAAATACTGTCTATGTCATTTTATCAGATACCGGGAGTTACACATGTGTTGTTACGAACTTATGCAGAAGTATCGAAAGTGATGTTGCTGTACTTAAGGTCATACAGCTTTCAGCAGATGCAGGCACTGCCGGTAATATCTGCAACGGGCAGACCTCCCAGTTGCAGGCGACAGCATCAAGTAATTATCCTGCTGAGTCGGGAACAATAAGTTATTTATGGTCGCCATCAACAGACCTTTCTGATATTCATATAAATAATCCTGAAGCAGATCCGGTCACGACCACAGATTATATCGTTACTGTTAACGACCAGTTAGGATGTACTGCTTCAGATACAGTTAATGTCTTTGTTCAGAATCCTTTTTCAAGCGAACAGATATGCATGGTTACTGTTGATACTGTGACCTGGAAAAACAAGATCATGTGGGAAAAAACACTAGATGTCGGAACAATTGGTTATAATGTATATAAGGAAGTTTCTACAAATATATACAGTGGAATAGCATACGTACCTGCAGGCAATACTGCCGAATACATTGATATTACAAGCCAGCCTGAATCCTATGCGAACAGGTATAAGATATCTGTTGTTGATACCTGCGGGCATGAATCGGTAAAAAGTTTTTACCACATGACAATGAACCTTACGATCGCTGCTTTCGGTAATACAATGGGCTTAACATGGACTCAGTACGTTGATGAGAGTGGTTCTTTTGTTCCGCTTAATTATTACATATACCGCGGAACTACTCCTACGAACATGCAACTTTGGGACAGCGTTCCGGGAACTATCACCAGTTACAATGATAATAATGTATTTGTGGTTTATTATTACATCATTGGTGTTAAAAGTGCGAGCGCTTGTAATACTGCAAAGAACGAAACAATTTCATTCTCCAATAAAAAGGACAACAGCAGCTTTATTGGCGCAGTAGAATTCAATGGTTCCGATCCGGAAGCATTAAAAATATACCCTAATCCCATAAACGAAAACACAACAGTTAAATTCTTCAACCCTGCCAATGATGTTTTCCGGATGAAACTGACAGATTCAAAAGGAAGGGTTATAAGGCAGTATGAGAATTTAACCGGCAATGAAATAAAGATCGAAAAGAAAGACCTTAAGAGCGGGGTTTATTTCATTGAATTAACAGGCGAGAGCAAAACATACAGAGGGAAGGTTATTGTTGAATGATGAAATTTGGGTCTTTTAATAAGTCCCAAGCCCAAAAATCCAAGCCCCAAGGGAAGCAGTTCCCCTGAAATTATTGATCATTGAAAATTGAATATTTGGCATTGTTCATTAAAACGATAAGAATGTTCAATGCCAAACAAACAACTATCAATGAACATGGGACAGCTACCTTGGAATTTGGGTCTTGGGTCTTGGAATTTTGAATCAGATGTTATCGGTCCAGTTCCTTCTCCTGTTGAACTTCAGGTCCTGAAGCACTGATGCTTTTACGTTGATCTGGAAATTGTAACTCTTATAGAACCCAATTGGTATCCATGATATACGCATTTCCCAGCAGTGCAGGTCGCGGATTATATTGAAGCTGGTGTATGTTATGCTTTTTGATTCAACGTTGTAACCGGAAGTAACGGCGATCTTCCATTTCGATGTAAGGCTCATATCACCTGAAAAGTTTATGGTCTGGGTGGTCTTAAAATCGTAATCTCTTTTCAGGATATTAAAAACATTGGGATTGTCCGAGATCCTGAAATCAATCATCAGGTTCCATGGGATGCTGAAATCTACATAATCATCCATATAATATAACGGGAAGCCAGCCGCCTGTGCTGCCATAGCCATTGCTTCGCTGCTTCCTTTTTCTTTTTTCTCATTATTTGCAGCATCTTTATCTTTAAATGAATCGCTGTTTATGTTAAGTCCAACCGACATGGTCGCTCCGTAATACCGCGCAACACCTTTCCCTGCATCCCATATGTAAGTATCGATCATCCTGCCGAGAGAATCGAGAGCATATAAATAATATGAGTTACTGAAATTAAGGGTGATTATCTGAAGTATGCTTGTTCTTGCGTAAATTGTTACCGGAGCCCATTTCAGAGAGTCAGCCGCGATGTTGTAAGAAGATGAAATGCTGAAGCTTTCGAGCAGGTTTATTTTGCGTGAATTATTCAGGGTATCTTTTCGGTTCCTTGCTTTCATTTCAAGATTATTGCCAAGGCTGAAATTAACCGATCCGTATTTGCCTTTCGAAGGTGACCCGTAAATACCTGTCCATGTTCCCTGTGTACCTTCGAATCGTGAGTAAAGAGCAGTATTACCGGCAGTGTCAGTCTGTATGTTCTGATAATATCCCCATTTCTCCTGCGAAAAATCTGGCCTGTAGCTGAAGCTGACGGAAGGTGTTAAAGTATGTCTTACGGCCTTAATAAGTGCATCGGGATTTTTCATCATATAAAAACCGTAGAGTTTGGTTGTGAATGGGACTGTTATCATCCAGTCGGTGCCATGGCAGAATCCATCTATAGTATCTGTTTCAATATAACCGGCAACAGTGTCAGTCGCGTTGTACTGAGTTGGCATGTATTTTCTGTCTAGTGATTTTAAATACCAGCGGCTTGTTAAACTCAGTGAAGGGTTAAGTGTAAAGTACTTCAGCAAAGTCATGCTGGTACTTACAGGAATGCTGTGCTGTATCCCGTTACGGAAGTTCTGCATCCCCTGGCTTGTAAACAGGTCTTTTTCTTTTGATGTAATTGAGTTTTTAAAGTTTGTTGTCATAGAGACACCTATCTTTCGGAATGCATTGCTGGATGACGGGTTCTTTTTGCTCTTGAAAGGATACTGGCGTGAAACGTTAAAATTCATATCAGGCAAACCCATTGTTACGGTCGAGTCGGTAAAATTCTGCTCGTGGCGCAGATTGCCTGAAAGGCTGAACGGAGTCCCCTGCCAGCGCTGGCTGAATGAAACAGTTGACTGCACATTACTTCGCATCCTGTTTTCTGTATTATATGAATTATACTTGTTATAAGTAGTAGAACCGAGATTGACATTTGCGCTGAACTGGCGGCTTGGGTGAGCTTTTGAATCCTGGTTATGGTTCCATTGGAACCAGTATGTGTTTGTGTTCTGATATGAAGTGGTCATCTCCGGTTCGCCAATAATTATCTTTGAATATGAAAAGTCGAGTTTGCCGTAGAATTTGTATCTTTTTTTATAATTTGTTGAAGGTCCAAGTCCCCATGATCCTCTGGAATAGATGTCTCCTGTTATCGTTGAACTCAGGTAATCGTTTATTGCAAAGTAATAGCCTCCTTTGCGCAGAAAGAAACCTCTGTTATCTTCTTCACCGTATTCAGGAATTATTATACCGGAAGTACTACCTTTTTTATTGGGAAAAAATCCGAAAGGTATACCCAGCGGTAAAGGCAGATCTTCGACAACCAGATATGCAGGGCCGGAAATGATCTTGTCGTCGGGAATTACTTTGGCTTTTGTAAGGTTGATGTAATAATGAGGATGTTCCTGATCGCAGGTCGTGTAATAACCGTTTTTCATGCAGACATTACCATCGGCAAGCCTCTTTACTTTTTGTCCGTGCAGAAATCCGCCCGACTGTTCGGTAGTGACATTGGAAATTATACCCTTTTTTGTTTTGAAGTTGTACCTCATCGAATCGGATTTGAATTCCTCATCGCCATCCGTGAATTCAGGTTTCCCGTTTTCAACACCGGAACTGTCCTTTAACCCGGATGCATATACCTGGTCCTCGCCGAAATTCATCTCGATATAACCTGCATTAAGATTTATTTCTTTGTAATAAACTTCAGCATTGTTATACATATAGACCTTACGATCCTTCATGTCCATGATCATCGAATCGGAAGCGAGATAACGCACACTGGCATCAAGAGTATCGGCTTTTTTAGGATTTATGCTGACCTTAATGCTGTCAGCGGCAGGATTTTTGTTAGCGGTTGTATCTGGTACTTCCTGTGAGAACAATATGAGAGATAGTAATAAACATTGTATAGTTAGTAAAAACCGTGCCGGAAAAAATAAATTGGGTCTCAAAATACTACTTTTGTTAAAAGGTATGGTTTTACAGTGCACAAAGCTAATCAAAATTTATTTACCGGCTACGGCGTGTAAAAAGCTCCTTTTTCCACTACCACTAAACGGAAGAGTAATTACTTTATTAATCATATTATTGTTAAAAATCCTTTATTCCCCTCAGGCATATGCGCAGGATGGGAACGGATATGGTATTACAACTATTGTTATTGACCCGGGTCATGGAGGAAAGGACCCCGGAGCAGTCTCTAAAAAAGATTACGAAAAGGACATTAACCTTTCAGTAGCATTAAAACTTGGTAAACATATTACCGATACATACAGCGATGTCAGGGTGGTTTATACACGTAGTACGGATGAATTTATTGAAGTGTTCAGAAGGGCCGAAATTGCTAATGAAAACAAAGCAGATATTTTTATTTCAATACATGTAAATGCAAATAAAAAGAAAGATGCAATGGGTTCAGAGACTTATGTAATGGGACTGCATAAAACGCAGGGAAACCTCGAAACGGCAATGCTCGAGAACTCAGCTGTCTTAAAAGAAGATAACTATCTTGAGCAATACGAAGGATATGATCCGAACAGTCCCGAAGCGTATATAATCTTTACGATGTTCCAGAATGCATACCTTGAGCAAAGTCTTTTACTCTCATCGCTTATTCAGGATGAATTCCGGGATGTTGTAAAACGTGAGGACAGGGGTGTAAAGCAGGCCGGGTTCTGGGTTTTATGGAAAACAGCAATGCCCAGTGTACTTATAGAACTTGGTTTTCTTTCGAACGAAGATGAGGCTTCTTTCCTGTTAAAAGAAGATAATCAGGAAAAAATGGCTGCAGCGATTTTCAGAGCTTTCAGGAATTATAAAAACATAGCAGAAGGAAAAGTAAAAGACAGCCGGATAAACACGCATTTATTTAATAAGGAGGACAGCCTGGAAGTGAATCCTGTAAACTCCGATACTTCTAAAAGCAAGGAACCTGTTAAAGTTAGTGAAAAATCAGATTCTTCATCATTTCAGAATGCTGCTGAATTATTTGTTGAACAAATGATGATACCGGATACAGGAATTGTTTTTAAAATTCAGATAACCAGTTCTTCAAAGCCGATTCCTGTTACAAAAGGGAATTTTAAAGGTTTGGGCAATATTCAGGAAATCTCCGGTGACGGTATTTACAGGTACTATTATTTGAGATTTATATCTTACCAGGAAGCAAGTTCTAAACAGAAACAAATCAGGGAATTATACCCTGATGCATTCATTGTTGCTTTCCGCAATGGTAAAAAAATACCCGTAAGTGAAGCGATAAAGTAAATTTCGCATTAAATTTACGGGAAATTTGGTTAATGGCTTTTCGGGTAAAAACTGAAGTTAAGGTAGGTATAGCTACGCTGGTTACGGCAGGAGCTTTTATCTGGGGCTATTATTATCTGAAGGGGAAAGATATTTTTAAATCCGATGAAACTTATTATGCGGTGTATTCCAATGTCAACGGACTCGAAGAGTCAAGTCCGATAATAATAAACGGAATGAAAGTCGGGATGGTTCGTGATGTAAGGTTTATTAATGATACAAACCGGAATATCATTGTTACATTTGCTGTTCCCAAGGGCAGTAAGATACCCTTAAAGTCTGTTGCCGAAATTTATAGCCTGGACCTTATGGGATCCAAAGGAATACAGATACTGCTTAAAGACACAAATGCGTTTCATAAACCCGGCGACACTCTTTATTCTGATGTTGAAAGGGACCTTAAAGAAGAGGTCAGCGCCCAGGTTTTGCCATTAAAGATCAAAGCCGAAGAACTGCTGAAATCTATTGATTCTGTGATGATAGTTATACAATACATCCTTAACGAGAATGCCCGGGACAATCTTGCCAAGACCTTTACCAGTATAAAACAGACCATTGAGAATCTTGAACATGCTTCAATTTCCCTGGATACCCTTATGCAGAACGAAAAGGGCAAACTGTCGAGGATATTTTCGAATATCGAAGCTATTTCAATGAACCTTCGTAACAATAATGAGCAGATCACGAATGTGATCAACAATTTCTCGGCAATTAGTGACACCCTTGCTAAAAGTGACCTGAAGAATACGATCTTCGAAGCCAATAAGGCTCTTGTCGATGCAAATTTCATACTTGAGAAGATAAAGAAGGGCGAAGGCAGTCTTGGTATGCTTTTGAACAATGATTCACTTTATAATAATCTTGAAAGAGCATCACTTAACCTCGATAAACTTATGAGAGATATCCGCGAAAATCCGAAACGTTACCTGCATTTCAGCATTTTCGATTTCGGAAAAACGGTTGTGGTCGATGAAGAAGGTAATCCTGTAAAACCAAAAAACAGGAATCAGAACAATCCCGATGATACCCTTTCTGATAACACTATATACTATAAAATCCAGATCAAGTCTTCCAGAGTTCCCATTAAAAATGTAAAAAAGGAATTGAATGGTCTGAGTGAATATGAGGAACATGTTGTAGACGGTTGGTACAAGTACACTATCGGTAATTTTTCACAGTTCGAAAACTGTGTGGAGTACCACAAAATAGTCAAAGATAAGTTTCCAGGGTGCTTTGTTACGGCTTATAAAGGCGGTAAACAGGTGCCAGTTTTCAGAACCGGGAAGCAAGATGATATATAAGATAAAGGATATGAGTCATATAAAGGTATACAGAAAATTTAATATGTTTTTTTGACAAATGTATGGCTTTATGATACAACCAATTGTTTTTTTTATTAAAATTGCAATAGGTAAAAAATTTTTTTATCATCTTTTTTTTTTACAATATTGCCTAACGAA
>CAZEWB010000189.1:0-6960 GCA_964515655.1 uncultured Bacteroidales bacterium | reverse complement strand
GACTGGCAACTGCCGACTAATGAAAAATGTAAGAATTCATCCCGTTCCAAGTATAGAATACCCCGAAGCGTATTTCCGCGAATCGAATATCAACACCCAACTGTTTGTAAAAAAACGAATAAAGGATTTTACGCAGTTTAAACCGGTGTATTTTTGACAAAAATGGTAATACTATGAAAAATCAATACACATGGTTGGCTTTACTTTTTTTTGTATTCGTTACATCCTGCATTCCCGTTAGGCATTACGAGGACATGAAAAAGAAATTCGGTGATTGCGATACCGAACGCGAAGCTCTTAAACAGAGCAACAAGACCATGGGCGAACAGGTGGCCGAGCTGCAGTCGAAATCGGATGAGCTGAACAAGAGAGTTACTACTCTTATAACCGACACTGCTATCATGGGCAAATCGTACCGCATTCTTACCCAGCAGTACGACAAGATAAACGATCTTAACGACGAGCTGATGAAGAAGCTTAAGATGAAGAACATGGAAATGGACAGCGAGTCGCGTAAGCTTTATACCGAACTGCAATCCCTTAAAGAAGAGCTTCAGGCAAAAGAAGACCAGCTGAACAAGATCGAAAAAGACCTGAACACAAAGAAGTACAACCTCGACAACCTGCAGACCCAACTCGACGAAAAGGACAAGGACCTTATGGCCAAAAGCGCCCGTCTTGTTGAACTTGAGTCGATGCTCAGCAAAAAAGATTCAACCGTAAAAGCGCTTAAAGACAAGGTATCGAAAGCGCTTAAGGGATTCGAAGGACAGGGGCTGACCGTAGAGACCCGCAACGGGAAAGTATATGTTTCGATGGAAGAAAAACTCCTGTTCAAATCAGGCAGCTGGGTTGTTGACACCAAGGGACAAAACGCAATAAAAGAACTGGCTAAAGTGCTGGAACTAAACCCTGACATTAATATCATGATAGAAGGCCATACCGACGACCTTGCATATAAGGGTTCGGGCGGAGTGGATGACAACTGGGACCTGAGCGTAAAACGCGCAACGGCCATTGTAAAAATAATAATTACGAATAGCAAGGTTTCCCCGGAACGCCTCAGCGCATCCGGCCGAAGCGAATACGTCCCTGTTGACAAGGCAAAGACCAGCGAAGCAAGGGCAAAGAACCGCCGTACCGAGATAATCCTTACGCCCAAACTTGACGAGCTGTTCAAGATGATGGAAAGTAACTAATAGGATCGAGGTCAAGATCAAGGTCGAGAAACGTTTCCCTTCTCGACCTCAACCTTGACCTCAACCTCAACCTTGATCTCGACCTGAATTATAATTGGTCTTTTGCCGTTTCGCAATTATCTTTTACGTCCAATCAGGTATCCCGTTTTTGTGCCTGGTAATTTCCTAGTTTTTCTCACTTATAGTTTTTTGATAAATTTGTGCCTGTTTAATAGTAAGGCGATGTGGGCAGATTAAATAATATTTTCAGTCTTAATACCGGGAAAAACAGAGTCCCCGGCCTTGATATATATCGTGCCCTGGCAATATTGATAGTTGTATACCAGCATAGCAGAATGCTTATTGCAGATCATTTCCCGGGGATGCCGGGTTTAAGTTTTATAGATGGGGTTGATGTTTTTTTTGTGCTTAGCGGGTTTCTTATAGGGACAATACTGTTAAGGACTTTCCTGGCAGACAACTTTTCAATATCATCTGTTACCGTTTTCTGGAAAAGAAGATGGCTGAGAACACTGCCAAATTATTTTTTAGTTCTGCTTCTGGTTTTTGTAATTGCGCAGATAACTGGATCTGCTCAGAATTTTAACCTGAGATATCTTTTCTTTGCACAGAATCTGACATCAGGGCCGCCTGATTTTTTCCCGGAGTCATGGAGTTTATCGGTTGAAGAATGGTTTTATCTTTTATTACCATTGTTTTTATTTACAATATGGAAAGCGACCGGATTCAAAAAAGAATATATATTTCTTTCAGTAGCGGTATTATTCATAATCTTTTCAACGTTTCTGAGGCTTCATACAATAAATTCATACGAGGCTATCACCGGAGAAATCTGGGATCAGTATTTCAGAAAAACCGTATTGATGAGGTTCGATATGTTAATGTTCGGAATACTGGCAGCTTACTTCAGATATAAGTTTGAAGGCTTATGGAAAAAATGGAAGGTACTTCTGTTCATTTGTGGAGTAATACTAATGGTCATTACAGTGAATTATTTCTTTGAAGAATGGTATATATATCTATATATTAGCCTTATGGGAATCTCTTTAATGCTCATGCTTCCATTGGCCGAGTCGTTAAAAAAAATTCCGGAATGGATCAACTCCCCATTCCGGTTTATTAGTGTTATTTCCTATTCTATGTATTTACTTAATTATTCGATATTATTGTTAAATGTAAAAAAGTGGTTTACACTATCTGATCTCTCAGAATCAATCACTGCATTTGTTTTATACTGGTTAATGTTGTTTACCCTGTCGTTCCTGCTATACAGATTGTTTGAAAAACCAATGATGGATCTACGGGAAAGAAAGAAGAAGATCATAAAACAGGTTCCACACGGCTGAGGCTAAGGAGGAGTAATACATGAACTGGCGCAGGCATCCACTTGCGCCGGTTTCGTTTTTATGTGGGTAGTAATATTTGCCGCAGATAACGCAGAAATACACTCCGCGAAAAAAATCTCTCTGCCACCAAATTCAAAAAACACGAAAGCATCACATAATATTTTTTAGTGGAATTTTGTGATTTAGTGTTTTAGTGGCAAAAAAGCTAAGCCGTTTTTCCGCAGAGATATACTGAAAATCATCTGTGTAAATCTGTGTAATCTGTGGCAAATATTTCAAACTACCACTCTTTTTGCAGTTTCGTAATTATCTTCTACTTTTACTTCTCATATATCAGCATTATGAAAAACATTCTGTTAACCTTATTATTATTATTCGGCGCTCTGGCCATTGCTGCACAGGACGATCCCGAATTGCTGAAAAAGCAGATCGATACCGCGAAAAACCCAACAGTGAAAGTTGACCTTTTGAACGACCTGGCGCTTATCGAGATCAACAACGACCCTGAGGTGGCAAGGGAATATGCGGATCAGGCGGCAGCGCTGGCAAGGAAAAATAACTATCAGAACGGACTTGGATTTGCCCTGTATAATCTGGGGAATGTAAATTATTATCTTGATGAATACGAAGACGGGCTTGCCAGAATGGATTCTTCGAAAATGATCTTTGAGAAGGAAAATAACTCAAAAGGGCTGGGATATTCATATAATACCACCGGGGAAATTTATACCATAATGGGCAATTACAGGGATGCTCTTAAGGCTCTTTTTGAATCATTGAAATACTTCACTTCAATAGAAGATAATGTCGGTATGGCCCGTGTAAATAACAATATCGGTCTTATTCACTATTATCAGAAAAACTATGACGAGTCGCTTAAATATTTCAGACAGGCCTTAAAAACCGCCGACGAAACCAGAACCGGGGACGCCTCATTGTATATCGGTCGTGTTTATGTTGATATGAACAATTTTACCGAAGCAAAGAAATACCTTTATAAAGCTCAGGAAATAGGCATGAAGAATGAGGATAATTATATTGTCTCCGACTATTACTACCTGATGGGCAGGATAGATGCCTTTTACGGAGAGACCGACCTTGCTTTATCGGAGCTGCTGAAATCACTCGACATGAAAAATGAGATCGAAGACAGTCAGGGAATTGCCCTTGTATGCGTTCAGGCCGGAAATCTGTTCATACTCAAAAAAGAGCCGATGATGGCATTGAAGTACTTTATGCTTGCTAAAAATATTGCAACAGATATAGGCGTCAGAGAAGAGCTAAAGGATGCCTGCCGTGGTTTGTCCAATACATATAGTTACATGGGAAAGTACGATAGTGCATATTTTTATCTTGACCAGCACAACAAGATATATCAGGAACTGATAAACGAAGAAGCATCGAAGAAACTGGCAGAACTCGAAGCCACACTTACCGCTCAGAAAAGAGAAGCTCAGATAGAATCGGAGCGTAAGATAGAGGCCTTTACCCGCAATGTCATGATATGGTCGGGCATTGCAATTATCCTTGTCCTCCTTGGCGTTGCTTACCTGATGTATACGAGGTACAAGATGAAGAAAAAGGCCAACGACGAGCTTTCAATGAAAAACGAGGAAATAACCAAGCAAAAAGAAATTATTGAGACTAAGAACAGGGACATCATGGACTCCATAAGATATGCAAAGCGCATACAGGAAGCCATTCTACCGGCGAACGAGATCATTGCATCCAATATAAATGATTACTTTATTTTCTATAAACCAAAGGATATTGTAAGCGGTGACTTTTACTGGGCGTATCAGCTTAAGGAAGGAAAACTTCTGATAGCCGCAGTTGACTGTACCGGCCACGGAGTCCCCGGAGCTTTCGTTTCTATCGTTGGTTTTAACGGACTGAATCAGGCAGTAAAAGAATTTCATAAGACACATCCCGCAGAGGTCCTCGACCAGCTTAATCTTCTTGTCGACGAAACATTCCTTTCCAGGGGAACTTCGTCGAATATTAAAGACGGAATGGACATTAATCTTTGTCTTTTTGAGCAGATGCCCGATGGCTCTGCCGATCTTGAATTTGCAGCAGCAAATAATCCACTGTGGCTGCTCAGGAAAAATGAAGAGCCTGCATTTACAGAGATCAAAGCCGATATGCAGCCAATAGGAGCATACCAGGACAGGAAGCCCTTCACTAATCACGCTCTACACTTGCTGCCGGGCGATTGTGTGTATATTTTCTCCGATGGATATGCCGACCAGTTCGGGGGCGAAAAAGGTAAGAAATTCAAATACGGAAAATTCAGAGAACTCCTGATGAAAATAAAAGATCAGCCCATGGCAGAACAGAAAGTGGAACTTCAGCAGGAAATGGAAAAATGGATGACCGGCTTTGAACAGGTGGATGATATGTGCGTGATAGGGATAAAGGTGTGAGTTTTTTTCTCAATATTAAAGGGAAAATGGGAAAGCGAAAGTTTTTCTGTAATCTGCAATTGGTTAATTACACGTCATAGCATTTTGACATTTCGGTAGAAATTTAGTATCTTTGTAGAAATGAATATTAAGATAAAAGTATGTTGACAAAACAGGTAATAAAACGGACCCTTGACAAGCTACCAACCAGCTTCACGATAGACGAATTATTGGATAAATTAATCTTTATTGAAAAGGTTAACATGGGACTAGAGCATTCTGTGCACGGAAAAATATCTTCAAAGAAAGAGGCAGGAAAAAAACTGGCCAAATGGTTGAAATAAACTGGACTTCCCGTGCTTTGGAGGACTTGGACGATATAGCAAAATATATCTCGAAGGACTCTGTCAGATATGCAAAATCTACGATTCGAACTTTATTCTACTCACCAGACATTTTAATTAAGACTCCTAGAATCGGTAGAGCAGTTCCTGAATTTAATAATGTTGCGATCCGGGAATTAATTCGTGGAAACTATCGTATTGTTTATAGAATCGTTTCTGCAAAAAGAATCGATATTTTGACAGTTCATCATAGTGCCAGGCATTTGTCGGCTGAAAGTATATAAAATGTTACGTACGCCTAACAGCCATTAGCTTTAAGCGCTGACAGGTTTCGGTGGACTTTAAAGTTTTTGGTTGACTTGACACGATAGAGAAAAATGACAGGACAGCGTAAAAACTTTCGTAATTTAGTTTCGTTGGTGCGCCTAAAGCAACCGCCAAACCGTTATACCTTACTAAATCTGGTTTTAGGTTGAAAGGTTGAGCGGCTTGTCCGGTTGTAGGTCATTGGTCTGCAGTAAACAACTACTAACCCTAACCTATTTACAAAACCAGTTGCTCAACCCAATAACTAATGACCATTTTCCAAACCAGTTGCCCAACCCATCAACTATAGACCATTTTCCAAACCAGTTGCCCACCCCATCAACTTTATACCCGAATAAATTCCTTTTTATTTTGAGATTCGATTAAAAAATCCCTCCGTGTAGCATTTTATAAAAAAAATACTTAATTTCGTGGTAATGTGTATGAACAGGATTCTGTTATTTTGTCTGCTTGTTCTGCCTGGGATAGCTTTGCGCGCCCAGCATGTACACGAATTCGCACAAAAGAACATTACACATTATTCATCAAAGGAAACGAAGGGTTTTGCACAGTCGTGGGCTGTTACCCAGGGCGATAACGGGCTGATGTATTTCGGGAACGGCGTGGGAGTCCTTGAATTCGACGGTACAACATGGAGAGCCATTAACCTTGGCGGCGCTATAAGAACATTTTATAAAAGCGGGAACGGGGAGATGTACACCGGGGGCGACAACCTGATAGGGTATCTTAAACCGGACACATACGGGAAAATGGATTTTTATTCGCTCCTCGACAGCATTCCAGAACCGTTAAGGGACTTTGTCGCCATTTTATCAATATGCAATAGAGACGGTCTTTTGTATTTTATAGGGTTCAAGGGCATATATATCTTTCGCGATAACAAATTTGTCAGGGCTATCCGTCCTAAAACCGATTTCCGTTTTGCATTTCAGATACAGCAGAAAATATTTGTACGTCAGTCGGGCGTTGGCATCATGGAAATAAAGACCGATTCGGTAGTAAATGTTCCGGGTGGTAACTTTTTTGCCGACAAGCCGGTGTACATGATGACCGAAAACAATAAAAACCAGGTAATAATCGGGACAAGTATGTGGGGACTGTTTACCACACCGGCTTTATTGCTTAAAGGAGAAAATCCGCGAATGGAACCGGCAGAATTTAAAACACCGGCAAAAGACTTTTTAATTAAGAATAATCTTTATCACGGGATAATACTTAACAACAACGACATTGCCCTGGCAACCACGCTTGGGGGAATAATTGTAATTGACGGTAACGGAAAAGTAAAGAACATCTTTAATAAGTATACAGACCCAAACACCCAAACACACCCAACACA
>CAZEWB010000188.1:0-6965 GCA_964515655.1 uncultured Bacteroidales bacterium | reverse complement strand
ATCAGGGGGCAAGGGGGGAAATTCAGGTAACGGAATAAGCGCGCCATGCAGAGGTTCCGGCGGTGGCGGCGGCGGTGGAATGATACTTTGTAACACAAGCGCTTCTTCGGTAACAAAAATATATCCTGGCGGAAATCCCGGTTCTTTCGGAGCGGGATGCAGCGCATATCAGGGCGTTGCAGGAAGTCCCGGCAGTGATATGACAATTCCGGGTTTGCCATTAACCTGCATAACGCTTTCAACAAATAGTATTATAAACACTATTCAGGCCGATCAGACAATATGTTCCGGACAGATACCTTCTACGCTTACCGGAATTGTGTCCTCCGGTGGTGCCAGTACTGTTACCGGCTTCCTGTGGGAGCAAAGTACGGACGGCGGGACTACCTGGACGCCTTGCCCTCCCCCTAATAATGGTCAGGATTATGTTTTTAATTCACCTTTAACACAGACTACGCAGTACCGGAGGTTTGTTGTTTTTTCAGGTGGTGAAACTTCCTATAGTAATATAGTGACGATCACCGTCAACCCGCTGCCCGTTGCGCCTACATCCGTATCCAGCAACATGAACAATTTCTGTGCTGATGATCCGGGTAGTATCAATTTAACTGTAACCGGTGGCTCCGGTTCAACTCTCAGGTGGTTTACCGGGAGTTGCGGAGGAACAACTATTGGCATAGGCAATCCCTTAACTATAGCTTCCCCGACAACAACAACAACGTATTTTGCAAGGTGGGAGAATGGCTGTGGCAACTCAGCCTGTGTCAGCACTACAGTAACCGTCATCCCGTTACCTACTGCGACTGCTACAAATACTGGTCAGTATTGCGCCGGGTCAACAATTCAGTTAAACCTTAATACAACTGGTACAAGTTTTATATGGTCAGGTCCGGCATCATTCTCCAGTTCCCAGCAGAATCCCACCCGTCCATCTTGTACAACTGCAATGGCAGGAGTATATCATGTTACTGTTACAGGAACCGGATCATGTACAGCCACAGGAATGACCACAGTAGTAGTAAATCCGACTCCTGTTGCCGCTGCAACCAATACTGGTCAATACTGTGTGGGTTCTACCATACAATTGAATTCCGAGCCCAACAACATGACAACATATACATGGACAGGCCCCGCCGGGTTTACTGAAGGCATACAGAACCCCACACGCCCCTCGGCTACAACCACAATGGCAGGTACGTATTATGTTACTGTTACAAATTCATATAACTGTACTTCTGTTGCAAATACAACGGTTTTAGTAAATCCCAATCCCGATATATTTCTTGTTCAGGGAGGCGGTACGTATTGTCCGGGAGGTCCCGGTTCAGAGATAACGTTGTGGGGATCGCAAACGGGAGTTAATTATTCTTTATTAATCAACGGAACGCTGAGTGGCATAGAGAAGCAGGGAACAGGTTCTGCATTATATTTCGGAAACCTGACCACTACCGGGACTTACACTATAAAAGCAGAAAACACAAGTACTGCGTGTAACTCCATTATGCAGGGCAGTGCTATAGTTTCTGTTTACCCTTCAATGATTATTTCATTCAGCGATATTCCCATATCATGTAACGGGGCTTATGACGGGTCTCTTACTGCCAATGCAGCCGGAGGAACCTCACCTTTCATTTATTACTGGAGCACAGGTGCCGGAGGTCCGACCATTACCGGACTCGGTCCGGGGACATACACAGTAACAGTAACTGACGATGCAGGCTGTAAGGCTTCGACTACAGATACCGTTGCAGAACCGCTTGTACTATACGGATGGGGTGAACAGGCAGTTCCGCCTCTTTGTCACGGAGACTCTACAGGAATGATCGAAATAGGCGCTGACGGCGGCACTCAACTATATTCCTATTTATGGGATAACGGATCCACTGACAGTATCATTACCAACCTTCCTGCGGATACATTTTATTGTACGATCACGGATAGCCATGGATGCACTCATGTTCAGGAACTTTGGATCCATGACCCATTTGCCGTACAGCCGTTTATTGACTCTACAACCGTACAGCCTTCATGCTATGGTTCCTCGGACGGATATGTTTTAGTCGGCGCCAATGGGGGCACTGGGCCATACACATACCTGTGGTATAACGGAGATACAAGTACTGAAATTGACAGTCTGCCTGCAGGGTCATATTATCTGACATGTACAGACGCCTATGGATGTACTGGTACTGCTTTTGCGTGGCTTATAAATCCTCCCCAAATAATTATTTCTACAGATACCATTGTTTCGCCGCATGTATTTAATGATGGTTATATTGAAATCCTTATAACAAGCGGGATTGCCCCTTATTCTTTTTCCTGGTCGAACGGTGAAATAACACAGAATATTGATTCACTTACTGCAGGAACATATACCGTGACAGTAACCGATGACCATTCTTGTACGTCGGTGGAATCATTTACACTGGTCCCTGCAAACCTGGACCTTGTAATTACAGGCGATTCGGTTCTGTGCGAAGGAACAACAGGATCTCTGCAGCCTTCTGCAGCATTTCCCGCTATTATGGGCATAACATATCTGTGGAATACAGGCGATACAACAATGGTGTTACAAATTGATCCGACGGTTTCGCAGACCTATTCCCTGACAATAACAGACCCGGCGAGCATTCAGTACATTGATAGTATAGATGTAGAAGTGATCCCCTATCCGGTGTTCCATATTGACGGCGACAGCGTGATATGCCAGGGAAGCCCAGCGACACTCAATTCTTCGGCAACTTCTAATACATACACCTACACTTGGGGTAATGGCGTTAATACTTCAATTGTTACTTTTTATCCTGATTCCACTCAGTATTACTGGCTGACGATCACAGATGTTATCTGCTCTGCTTACGACAGTATTGAGGTGCAGGTTTCGCCGGGATTTACTGTGGAGATGCTTGGGGATACTACTATGTGCTTATATGATACTATTATAATCAGTGCAGTAACAAGTAATACGACAATAAACAATTATACATATTTATGGTCACCGCCATATTCTGTAACAGACAGTATTGAATATCCTCAATATTTTATTACAGGAACTAATACTGTATTTGTTACTGTAACTGCCGGTGCGTGCTCAGTTGTTCAGCAGCATGATGTTTATGTAAAGCCGAGACCTGTTTTTTATGTTTCAGGTGATTCACAGATATGCAGCGGGGGTTCAACAACTCTAACCTGCAGTGTTGCGGGATATTTATATTACTGGTTTACTACATCTCCTTTACCTATTCATTACGGTTATGATGTAAACTATACTGTTAATCCGACTACAACAACTACTTATACAATCGGTACAACGCAAAATAATTGTATATGGGGAGACACTATAACCGTTACAGTAACACCGGCACCTCAGATGACTTTAAGTTACGGCGATTCGATATGTCCCGGTGCTCAGGCGGAAGTTGAAGCAGCATTGACCGGAGCACCTCCCTGGCAATTCGATGTTACTAACGGAACCGATACATTGAATTTCAATAATATTTCCAACAGTTCGTATAATATTAATTTTACACCGAATAGTTATGGCACATATTCAATATTGAATTTAACAGATGTAAATGGCTGTGCAGGCAGTGCTGGTTCCAGTTTCAACATTACATTCAATCCCGTCCCTGTTGCCTTTGCAGGTAATGATACAGCAGTGTGCGGTAATTTATTAACACTTAATGCTCAACTGGCTGCAACTGATTCGGGCCATTGGACCTCAGTTCCTTCATTAGTATTATTTATTCCAAATACAAGTCCGCATGCTTCAGCCGGGGTCTTGATTCTGAATACTACATATTCATGTATCTGGTATGTTGAGAATGATTATGGTTGTTCAGATATTGATACTGTAGAGGTTACATATAACGAGACTCCCGCACAACCAATAGCCGGTGATGACATGGAGATAATGTACTCGACCCAGGCTCAGTTAAATGCTACTACTCCGTTAGTTGGCACAGGGCACTGGAATCTTATTGACGGTACCGGCATTATTGCAGACTCGATGCTTGCCAATACATTGGTGACAGAAATGTCGCTTGGGGATAATATTTTCAGATGGACAGTTGAGAATCCGCCATGTCCGTCGAAGTTCGACGAAATCATTATCTCTGTCTTATCTGTTACCATACCAACCGGGTATTCGCCCAACGGGGACGGAAAGAACGATGATTTTATCGTTACCGGCCTTGAGATTTATCCCGAAAATTACCTTGAGGTATTTAGCAGGTGGGGAATTCTGGTCTATAGTTCCTACCCATACAACAACAACTGGAACGGAAAGGATATAAACGACAAGATACTTCCTGACGATACATATTTCTATATTCTGCATCTTAACAAAAGGGAATTCATAAAAGGTTATGTCATCATTCACAGGTAAAAAAATATTATCCCTTTTCCTTTTCATGTCGCTTGCATTAAGCGCGATGCCTCAGTTTTTTCAGCATTACAGCAATTATCATTTCAACGGATTTATAATTAATCCCGCCTATGCCGGCAGCCGAGAAGTGCTTTCGGCAGTGTTCCTGCACCGCGATCAGTGGATAGGATTTCCAGGGGCGCCGGTAACGCAAACACTTAGTGTTCACACCCCTTTAAAGATAATAAGCTCTGCTGTCGGTGTAAATCTTTTCAATGATAAACTAGGGGTTAACAAGCATACGGGATTGTTCGTGGATTACGCATATCGGATAAAAGTGAGCGAGACCGGGCGTTTCAGCATAGGTATGTCTGCCGGGATAAGTTTTTTCCGTTCTTTCCTGAGTCAGGTAGAAACTACGGAACTTAACGATGATGCCTTTAATGGTACTAATTTCAAATACACAACGCCGAATTTTGGTTTCGGGATGTTCTATTATACTCAGCGTTTTTTTGCGGGTCTTTCCTGGCCACTCCTGGTCAAGTATTCGTCAGATCTGTCTAGGTCCGAGGCCGATTCGCTGTTTACTTCACCCGTAAATACTTTCATTCAGTGCGGCTATATTTTCAAACTGAATAACGACCTTAAGATAAAGTCATCTATAATGATAAAAAACTATCAGAAGTACGAAGGCCAGCTGGATTTCAGCAATTCGCTTATTGTTTATAGTCAGTTGCAGATAGGCTTTTCGATGCGCTCGGGCGATTCATTTATAGGTATGATAGAATACCAGGTCAACGAAAAGTTCAGTATTGGATATGCCCACGATTTTATCACTTCAAAAATGGCAAAGTACAGTCATGGTTCAAATGAAATTGTCCTTCGCTATGAGCCTGTTAAAAAACTTAATTACGAAAACACAAGGTTTTTCTGATGAAGAATATTGCTATAATATTAGTGCTATTTTTGACGGTTACTGAAAGCCTTGTCTCGCAATCTTTTACTGAGGTGCAGAGACTCAGGATAAATACCCGTGAATTCAGCGAATACGGGGCGACGGTTTTTAACGGAAAAATATATTTTTGTTCCACCAGGAAGACCTCGCTTACTTCAAATGCCACAGATGGAGAAAAAGTTCAGTATTACTATGATATTTTCGAGGTCAAAGACACTTCAACCCTTCGGTTCAGCAAGATAGGATTTCCTGTTAACACTGATGCGAATGATGGTCCTATCTGTTTCGGAAATGACAGCCTTATCTATGTAAGCAGGAATTTTGCTGAAATGCCGAGGGGAAAAGAGAAACCCAAGGTGGGGATTTTCTGGCATAAAAAACTTAATAATGAATGGAAAAGTATCTGGAGTGATAAAGTGCCATTTGAATACAACAATCCTGTTTTCAACACGGGGCATCCTTCGATAAGCGCCGATGGAAAATTGTTGTTTTTTACGAGCGACAGGCCCGGTGGGAATGGAGGATTTGATATATATTACTGCAGGTACGAAAACGGAACGTGGAGCGAACCGGTTAATGCAGGTAAGAATGTGAACGGTCCCTATAATGAGATATTTCCATTTTTTCATTCTTCCGGAACCCTTTATTTTTCTTCAAACCGTGACAGTACATCGGGATATGATATTTATTCGTCTCTTTTCGAAAATATGCAGTTCGGCAGTGTTGTAAAACTTGATTCACCTTTAAATTCGCCTAGTAACGATTTTTCGTTATACTGCGATGCCACGACTGAAAGCGGCTTTTTTGCAAGCGACAGGGAAGGCAGCGATGATATTTTCCAGTTCCGTTCCACTTTCCCGGCTTTTGAAAACTGCGACAGCCTGAAATCCAATAATTATTGTTTTACTTTTTTCGAGCAGAACAGTTACAATCTCGACACGCTGCCAATGTATTACGAGTGGGATTTTGGTGAAGTGAAAATAAAGAAAAGAGAGGCCGATTACTGTTTTCCCGGCCCCGGGACATACGAAGTAAGCCTTAATATAATTGACTCTCTTACCGGCGACGTTTTTCAGAATCAGGCCAGTTATACAATGAATATCGAAGATGCTGTTCAGCCGGTAATTACGCTGCCCGAAAAGTTTAGCGCTGGTACAGGACTAATATTTTCGGCCGAAAAGAGCAATCTGCCCGGGTACGAAGTGCTTGGTTACTACTGGCGTTTCAGCGACGGGGCAAAATACTCGGGCCTTTCGGTCATCCACTCTTTTCCAAAACCGGGAAAGCAAACGGCATGGCTGGGAGTGGTACTTAAGGATACTCTTAACAATGTCACCCTTAAAAAATGCGTGTTCAGGGAATTTGATGTTGTTCCCGGCAGATAAAATATTTGTGAGATTATTTTTAGATGTTGGCAGTGGAAGTTCTATTAACAATATAGTAATATCCTGAGTTCTGACGCTAACCATTTTTTAAACTAATTCAAATTTTATTATTATAAATCAATGTTTAAATTAGTGTGATTTTACCGCACTAACGCATGATTATCCCATTGCGGGGCGTTGCCCCGGACCCCACATACTTCTTTCATTGCCAAAAAAAGTATGCAAAAAACGCTAGGTTCACCGATGCTTCCCCGCTCTC
>CAZEWB010000187.1:0-6968 GCA_964515655.1 uncultured Bacteroidales bacterium | reverse complement strand
TGTGTTGGGTGTGTTTGGTTTTTTTTGTATGATGCAACTCCATCGCTCAATCCCAGATCTCACAAAGGCTTCATGAGCATCGGAAAACCAACCGGCGATACATCTGCAATAATAATTGACGGATCATTGAACATTCTTCCGGCGGGAGAATACGGTGAACTTTGTCTTGCAGGGTCTCAGGTCACAAAAGGATACCTTAATAATAAGGTTCTGAACAAAAATGCTTTCTTTTATAAAACTGTCAGCAAAAAGAAACGGCGTTTTTACCGTACAGGCGACATTGCTATGTACGACAGAGACGGTTATTTTTTCTGTACAGGGCGGAACGACAGGCAGGTAAAGATTCAGGGATACCGCGTGGAACTTGACGAGATCGAAATATATGCATCCGGATTCTCCGATAAGTTCAGATATGCTGCCATCTTCAGAGATAACGCCGTTCTGCTTTTTTCCGACAATGCAGACAAAAGTGGCCTGATGGAATGGCTTGAACAAAAACTCCCCGCCTGGATGGTTCCTGCTGCAATTATTTCTTTAACAGAAATTCCCGTGAACATCAACGGTAAAACCGATTACATGAAATTACAGAACTATGGAGCCTGAATTAACCGGAACAATCATTCACAATAATCTGGAGGACTTTTATACATTTCTTTCCAGGCACATAAGATCAGATGTAAAGGAAAACTACATACACCTCAACGAGTACCCTTACGAAAACATAATTTTCATACGCAGGTTCAACGAAAGGTCAATTAATGAGATCAGGTACGACAGCACCCTGCGCTATTCCTTTCCTACAATTATTTTCAAAAACGATGATCCCGGACTTGCTGCCACACTGAAAGCAAAGGGATTCATTCCCCTCACCCGGTGGAAAGGCATGGCAATACCGAAACGTCTTGCTCCCGATGAAATACCGGGACTTGAAATAATTGAAGTTGAAAATCTATACCGCTATAACCAATGGGAAAAGGTTGCCCATGCGGTCTATCACGAATTTGAAGAACATCCCGGCAGATTGCCATATTCAAAACTATACGGATTAAAGGAATCAAAACTGTTCCTTGGATTGTATAAAAGAAAACCGGCCTGCATTGGATTCTTGTTTGAATGCAATGACTCCAGCGGGATTTATTTTATAGGCACCGACCCGGCCTTCAGGGGAAAGGGATTTGGTACTGCAATTACAAAATGGCTCACAGTTCATTCACAAAAAGAAATAATTGTTTTACAGGCAAGTGTCGAAGGTTATAAAATGTACCAGAAAATGGGTTTCGCCGAATTTTGTAATTTCGACCTTTACAGATTAATGCCCGATGAAAACTGACGAAGTATTTAAAATAGTCGTTTCTCTTGCAGGCGAGGTCATAAAAGCCATACCCGCCAACGTCTCCGTTAACACAAGTTTTCAGGAGATCCCACGCTGGACATCACTTAACCACGCGCTCATCATTAATAAGATCGAAAAGCATTTCAGAATAGAATTCGAACTTGAGGAGATGATAGAAGTGAGGACGGTGGGAGATATCTGTGATCTTATCATGAAAAAAAAGAATGATGATTAATTTCCGTATCATCTCTGTTCGCCAGTTGCCCGAATTTGTAGAATCAGAATTCTTTTCTGGTTTATCTGAAATACCCGTTTCGAAACACCGCGCCCTCTCTCTTGCCGCCAATCCCCGCGCTTCCGCAGACGACCCTGCCTTAATACTCGCTCTTGATGAAAAGGAAATACTTCTGGGTTACTGGGGCTTTTTCAGCGATCACCTTAAAGGCAATCCAAACGAAATAGTCCTATGGAACAGCGGGTGGCGTATGCTTCCTGATGCTTCGCATGCCGCAATGCCATTGCTTTATAAAGCGCTGCAGATATGCGGGAACAGGATATTCTTTTCTGACCTCACTCCTCATACAAAACAAATACTCGAAGCAACAGGCAAAGTAACTGTTCAAACAAGAGAAGGACAACGCTGGTATTTCAGGTCCTGTTCTTATGATCTTACGCCCCGCAGGAATCTGTTCTATAAAATTCTCAATCCTTTTTACTTTTTTCTGGACTTCGACATCAATTTTCTTTTCGCATCTTTCGTCCGAAAGACCCGGATACCGGACGGGTTTAAATGCACAGATGTCCCTTCTTTCAATAACGATGATCAGGAATTCATCCGTACTGCCGGAATTCCTTCTCTCACCTGCCGCAGCATTACCGAACTGAACTGGATAAAAAACAATCCATGGATAATTCCGGTGGAGAAAGATGATCCGGTAAATAAAAAACGATACTACTTCACTTCCTCCGAAAAACATTTTCAGGTCAGGTTTTACAGAATACAAAAGGACGACAGGACTGTCGCACTTGCCATGCTCAACAATCGCAACGGACATATTACCATTCCTTATTTTATATGCCTTCCCGGAAATGAAAAAGATTCTGCAGCAGCAATTTTGAATATTATTTCAGGATTCAGGCCAAAAACATTTACTACATTCAATACACTGTTCATGAATTCCTGCGCACAGCCCGGATGTCTGTACAAAAAAACCGTTCTGCGGTATTTCGCCTGGGGAAACAAAACCCCTTTTACATATTCTTCAGATATTCTCATACAGGATGGCGACGGGGATTGTGCGTTTACGTAGAGTCCGGTAGATCAAATCCCAACACTTAACTTTTAATACTTAATTTTAAGCTCTAAATGAATTGGCGTTTAAAAGCAATAGTTATAAAACTATTGTCTACTTGACTATATAGATTTTTTATATTATTTTTGTAAATATTAATTTGTATTAATGGACATTGAAAAACAAATAGAGTATTGGGTAAAAACGGCAGAAGATGATATTGAAACTTCTGAAATATTAATTGTTAAAAAAAGAATTTTGCCAGGGTTGTTCTTTTGTCATTTATGTATCGAAAAAGCAATAAAAGCGCATGTAGTAAGGTATACCGGGGATGTGCCGCCAAAGGTTCATAACCTGTCATTTCTGATAGAGAAAACAGATTTAATACTTTCCGAAACTCAATTATTGTTCTGCGACACATTAATGTATTATCTACTCGAAGGGCGATACCCGGAATTTAATCCTAAAATCCCCTCAAAAATAAAATCGGAAGAAATTTTACAACAAACTAAAGATTTATTTCAATGGCTCAAAGCGAAGTTATAGAATTACTAAAGCAATACTGTCTGCTATTAAATACATCGGGAATTCCTATTGAAAAGGCATTTCTGTATGGCAGCTATGCCCGTGGCGAAGCAACTCCTGATAGCGATATTGATGTTATGCTGGTTTCAAAAATGTTCGACGCCGACAATGCAGATGCAAATATAAAAGCATGGTCTTTTACCCGAAAGATCAATACCCATATTGAACCTTACACCGTAGGCCTGCAAAAATTTTTAACCGACGACATTTCCCCCCTTCTCCAAATCGTAAAAAAAGAGGGTATTGAGATAAAGTTCGAATAGGTTAACTATTATTTTGATTATTAGTGTGTTTTTATTATTTTTGATGAAAGTTCTTTTTAAGAATAAATCAGGTACAATGTTTTGAAAAAATTAAATTATTATCAAATGAAAAACATTGAAAATAAAATACGAATCGGACTATTCCTTTTACTCCTCATTCCATCTATAGGGATTTCCCAAACATACGTTAGTGGAATTATATCTTCCAACACAACATGGTTTCTCAACGGAAGTCCATACATTGTTCAAGGTAATATTCTATTATCTGAAGGAATTGTCTTGACAATTGAGCCTGGAGTACAAGTAAAAGTAGATAATAATTGTGGCCTTCAAATTAAAGTAACTTTAATTGCCCGTGGAAACAGCAGTAACAGAATTACTTTTGACTTAAATTGTACAACGCCTTCGAATGGTGCATGGAGTTATATTTATTTTACAGATTATTCTGCAGATGCAATATTATCGTCAAATGGCACTTACGTTAGTGGGTGCGTCCTTGAATATTGCGATATTATGAATTCTGGTGCTCTAGGTTATGGCGCTATTTATTCTGATATAGCCATGCCATTGATAAGGAATTGTAATATAACAAATAGTCATTCGTATGGGATTTATGGTTTTCATTGCGGTTTTAGGATCGAGAACTGTAATATTTCGAACAATTCCGGAAGTGGGTTACATTTTAAGTGGCAGATTACTGATTTGAGAATCTATAACAACACTATAAATAACAACTTGGAAGGTGGAATAACTTTTGAACCAAGTGCAAATCCGGATTCAATAATAATCACTGGTAATGAGATAAATGACAACTTAATAAATGGTGGTATATATATTCCCACACAACTAGGATCTAAAAGAGTTTTAATTCAAAATAATACTATAAAAAATAACAAAGGAAGTATTGGCGCAGGTATACATTTATCCGGGGGGTATATTACTATTAAATGCAATTCAATAATAAACAATGAAGCAAGCAGTAGAGCCGGAGGCATCTATATTACTTATTCTGACGAACCCAATACATACAAAATTAATAATAACTATTTTAGAGAAAACACATCAGATGAGAGTTTTGCAATAGAGATTGCATCCACATATAATACATACACTTGTCCAGTTTATATTAATAACAATATTTTCATTCAAAACAGGCCTTTAGCAAACTATGGAACGGTATTATTATTAAGTGGTCGCTATACAACAATTACATTTTCTATTAATAATAATTTATTTATAGAGAACTCCGGCTATTCATCCATTAAGGTCACAAATTTTGTGGGTTCTATATATAGTAATAATTTCATAAATAATAATGTGACATATGATTTAATTAACGGCAATGACATTGGACATAATGAAGTTGATGCAATGAACAATTATTGGGGCACAATAGAAGAATCTGTGATCGGCAACCATATTATAGACTGGACTGATAATAGCAGTTTAAGTGTTGTGAATTATTTACCTATTCTGAATACACCCAATTCCTCAATTCTTAATGTTTCAAATTTAGATTGTTCTCAGATTGATACTTTGTCAATTATTAACGAAGTAAATAATAATCTAACATTTATAGAGGTATTCCCTAATCCAAGCGATGGCATATTAAACTTTAGAAATATTAAAGAAGAAAGTACTGTTGAAATTTATAATATTACAGGACAATTAATTTATAAAACATTTATTGAAGATAGTAATCAAACTATAGATCTCAGCGGAAAAGAAAAAGGACTATATTTTATTAGAATTGTTAGTTCAAAAAATGAAATGAGTCAAGGTAGAATTATCATTCAGTAGGAAAATTTGTGCTGACTATTTGTCTTAATTATTTTACATAGCCCTCGCTCTGTTGAACGGGATTCCAATAGAGGCGATATATGTTGCTCATGCCCTTACTCAAATTCTGAATTCCGGTTTTCCCGACTTTCAACATTTTGACTTTCGACTTTCGACTTTATTAAGTATCTTTGAACCAAAATAGCATTTATGAAATTCGGCGTTGTAATATTCCCCGGCTCCAATTGTGACCACGACATGCTTTATACCCTTGGCGAGATCATGGGTCAGGACGTTGTTGAATTATGGCACAAGGACAAGGACCTCAAAGGAGTTGATGCTGTTATGCTTCCCGGTGGTTTTTCGTACGGCGACTATCTCCGCTCCGGCGCTCTTGCACGCTTTTCGCCGATAATGGAAAAGGTTATTGAGCATGCAAATCTTGGCGGTTTCCTGTTCGGGGTTTGTAACGGATTCCAGATACTCTGCGAGTCAGGCCTTCTGCCCGGTACGCTTACCTATAACACTTCTCACAAGTTCATCTGCAAAAACATTCATATCCGGGTCGAAACAAGCAAAACACGTTTTACTGCCCTTACAAAAAAAGAGCAAGTACTTAAAATACCCATCGCTCACGGCGAAGGGCGCTATTATGCAGATGATGAAACAATAAAACAACTCCGCCTTAACAACCAGATAATTTTCCGCTACTGCGACGAGAACGGCAATATAACACGCGAAGCAAACCCCAACGGCTCCATCGAAAATATTGCCGGGATATGCAACGAAAAACGCAATGTTATCGGAATGATGCCCCACCCCGAACGCTGTTCAGACGACGAACTCGGCAACACCGACGGATACATTCTTTTCAAATCACTTATCGAAAGTTTAGTTACGGCGTAAATTATGCCGCAATCCACATTCCGTTTTAAAAAGTTTACTGTGCACCAGGATGCTACCTCTATGAAGGTCGGCACCGACGGAGTTTTGCTTGGAGCATGGGCCGACATCCCTGAACAAGGAAGGATTCTGGATATCGGAACAGGCACAGGTTTGCTTGCGCTTATTGCAGCGCAACGAAGCAATGCTTCAATCACAGCAATCGAACCTGATGAAGCTTCGTTCAGACAATCTCTTGAGAATTTTGCAGGATCGGAATGGAACAGCAGAATTAAAGCAATAAAAACATCTCTTCAGGATTTAACCGGCAAGCAATCCGAAAAATTCGACTTCATAATCTCCAACCCGCCTTTTCACGAAGAATCTGTTCTTTCGCCCGACTACAGGAAAAACATGGCAAAGCACAGCAATTCACTCCCACTGAAAGATCTGATAGAAGGTATAGCAACACTCCTTAAGCCCGACGGCATTTCCGCGATCATTTATCCCTATCGGCATTTAAGCAGAATCAAAGGGTTTCTTGCTGAGCAAAAGCTTTTCATCCATAAGATAACTTATGTCAGGCCGGTTCCCGGAAAAGATTTTCATCGTGTATTACTGCAGTTCGGATTTAATGAAATGCCCGTCACTGAAAACGAAATCACGATTGAAACTGGCGCCCGGCATCACTACAGCCCTGAATACAAGAGATTTACAGAGCCATATTATCTTTATTTCTTTTATTAAATCAATAAGCATTATTTTTTGTATTTTTCCAACTGATTTAAAACAACTGAAATAGTAATCAAAACAAACCCAAACACACCCAACACA
>CAZEWB010000186.1:0-7046 GCA_964515655.1 uncultured Bacteroidales bacterium | reverse complement strand
TGTGTTGGGTGTGTTTGGTTGTTTTTTTTTCATTTTCTCTTTTTTCTATAAACGAGTTGCACATATTTTATGCAAGATACAAAATTATTTACAGATCATCAAAAGGTGATTTTATTCTCTGTAGCCTTTTTCAAATATCAGCGAAGTCAATGACACCCAGTGAAAACAAGCGAAGCGCAGTTTGAGATGAGGTGGAATTGATCCTGACGAAGGAAGGATCTATATATCGCGCAGCGATTATCTATGAAGAGTCTGTCTATAAAGTTAGAGTTTGGATCATAATGTTCGGGTTCGAGGCTTTCGCAGTCCTGAAAACCAAGGAGTTTACTATTGTAAATGACTGTTTTCAGGACAAGAGTAACGAAGAAACCGGACATTATGGACAAACACTAATTAAATACTGTCATCACCCTATTAAAAATAGGACTAATACAGTATTTTATTTTTAATTAAATTTATGTAGTTTTGTATATATATATATAAATGCAAAGCCGTATGAAAAATTTTACACTTTCATTAATCTTAATCGCCATGGCGGTTACTACCGTTCATGCACAACATTATTCCGGAGAAATATACGGAGGTGGTATGGTTGTTCAAACGGACGGTTATACGGGATTAGTTGTAACGTTATATGATGTTGTCAATAATCCGGGCAGGGCATGGGGGTGCACTGCCACTTGCACAGGTGCTACCAGTACAACGGACGGGCAGGCAAATGTGGCCCTTATATTTGCTGCCGGCTGTTCGCCAACAGCTCCTGCAGCCTATTTATGCGACACATTACAATTAAACGGTTATAATGATTGGTATTTACCCGCAATAGATCAGCTCGACTCGGTATGGGTGCAGCATTTAAACTTTCCCGATTATGATCCCGCACATTGTTACTGGTATTGGTCATCAACCGAATATTGTTTTGCCCCATATACATACAGTGCTTATCAATTAGAATTTTGCGGTCACGTAATAAATTACGGAGGCAGAACGGGGCTGAATGCCGTTCGTTGTGTGAGAAATTTCGGCGGAAGCCCATCGTGTACCCTTTCGCTTAGTCCCACAAGTGCGAGTGTAACCAGTAGTTCGGGAAGCACTACATTTTCGGTTAACGCAAATGCCGCCTGGACCATCAGCGAAAGCTGCAGCTGGTTATCGGCAAGTCCCTCAAGCGGCTCAGGAAATTCAACCATAACTATAAATTATGATGCCAATACATCCGTTTCCCGCAATTGTGTCCTTACCGTATCCTGCGGTTCGTCAACACAGTATTTCACCATCACTCAGGCAGGTACAGCGCCGGCTGGCCCCTGCGATGCCGTTATTTCAATAGCCAACTGTGGCTCCTCTTACTCGAAAACCTACACAGGGGGGGAACAGGGATCTGGAATTCAAATTACTGCCTGTACAGCACGCCGGGCTTAGAGCAGGTTTACAGTTTTGTGGCTCCTGCCACAGGTATATATAGTATCCAGGTAACATCGGCAAGCGGTTATGTTGATTATGGATGGAAGACCGGAAGCTGCGCTGAAACAGGATGGACCTGTATTGATGATATTTCTTCAGCAGGAGCTTATGGTTCATTATCATGGAATGCCGGAACAACTTATTATCTTTTACTGGATGATGAAGACAATGCGAGCGGAACCCATCAGTTCTATATAAATTGCGTTGCCTCTCCGCCGTGCAGCCTTTCACTTGGTTCCTCAAGTGCAAATGTGAGCAGCAGTTCCGGCAGCACAACATTTTCGGTTAACGCAGATGCGGCCTGGACCATCAGCGAAAGTTGCAGCTGGTTATCGGTGAGTCCTTTAAGCGGCTCTGGAAACGCAACCATTACTATTAATTATGATGCCAATACATCCGGTTCCCGCAATTGTGTCCTTACCGTATCCTGCGGTTCGTCAACACAGTATTTCACCATCACTCAGGCGGGTACTGCACCGGCAAATCCTTGCGATGGCGCTATTTCAATAGCCAACTGTGGCTCCGCTTACTCGAAAACCTACACAGGGGGGGGGACGGGGATCTGGAATACAAGTTACTGCCTGTACAGCACACCAGGCTTAGAGCAGGTATACAGTTTTGTGGCTCCTGCCACAGGTATATATAGTCTCCAGGTAACATCGGCAAGCGGTTATGTTGATTATGGATGGAAGGCAGGAAGCTGCGCTGAAACAGGATGGACCTGTATTGATGATATTAATTCAGCAGGAACTTTTGGTTCATTATCATGGAACGCCGGAACAACATATTATCTTTTACTGGATGATGAAGACAATTCAAGTGGAACTCATCAGTTCTATATAAATTGTGTTACTCCTCCGCCGTGCAGCCTTTCACTTAGTTCCTCAAGTGCAAATGTAAGCAGCAGTTCCGGTAGTACAACATTTTCGGTTACCGCGAATGCGGCCTGGACCATCAGCGAAAGTTGCAGTTGGTTATCTGTGAGTCCTTCAAGTGGCTCTGGAAACGCAACCATTACTATTAATTATGATGCCAATACATCCGTTTCCCGCAATTGTGTTCTGACCGTATCCTGCGGTACGTCAACTCAGTATTTTACTATTACCCAGGCAGGCGCTGCGCCGACAGATCCCTGCAGTACTATTATTTCAATTGCCGGCTATGGCTCTGCTTATCAGCAAACCTATACAGGGGGAGGAGCAGGAGTCTGGAACACTAGTTTTTGTGCCTTCAGTACGCCGGGTCTGGAACAGGTCTACAGTTTTGTGGCTCCGGTCGCAGGTATCTATAATATCGAAGTGACATCTGCAAGTGGTTATGTTGATTATGGATGGAAGTCGGGAAGCTGTGCCGAAACAGGCTGGACATGTATTGATGATATTAATTCAACAGGAACTTTTGGTCCGTTATCATGGAACGCCGGAACAACTTATTATCTTTTACTTGATGATGAAGACAATTCAAGCGGAACGCACCAATTCTATATTAACTGTATTCCTACAGGAATTACGAATAATAGCAGCTTTGCCGGACAACTCGTATTTTACCCGAACCCTCTGACGGATCAACTTTATATTGAATTACCGGAAAGTAACCTGAATATTTCTGAAGTTGAAATATTTAACACCCTGGGTGAAGTAATATTTTCGGGATTGATGAAGAATAAACTTCAGATAGATTTTTCCAAATCCGAATCTGGAATTTACTATTTGAAAGTAAAAACACAGAATATATCGGAAATTAAAAAGTTGATAAAATTGTAATATCGGGAAAATATGGTAAGGACATCCCTGTTTCTAATAGTTTTTTGTATTATCAGCGCCACCTTAGTCGCTCAGGAAAGAACGATACGTCAGGAAAAACCTGTTGATTACACATCTGGTTCCGTTCTTATGCCATTAACAATTGCCCCTGATTTTACCGTGACTTTTACTGACGGAACTTCCGGGAAATTATATAACATCTGCGATGCAGGAAATTCGGTAGTGCTGGATTTCTTTTATACTACCTGTACATACTGTATTTTATATGCACCTATAATAGACTCGGCGTATCAGGATCACGGATCCGGTACAGGAAATATTAAATTCTGGGGAATAGACTACTCTAACAGCAATGCAGACGTTGATGCATATAAAGCCCAGTATGGTGTTACAAACCCATGCGTCAGCGGTTTTGAGGGAAACGGAGATTTCGTGTGTTCTTTATACCAGGTAAGCTTATATCCAATATATGCTGTTGTTTGTCCGGATAAAACCTTGTTTTTCGATGTTAACTATCCCCCGTCTGTTACCGGTTTTAATGCTTATTTTGACACTTGCGGCACCAGATCTATTGGAGAGAATCCCGCTTCTGGTATAACACATATCACATATTTATATCCTGTTCCCGCACAAGATAATATTAATGTTCATCTATACGTTGACAGGCATTCGCAGATAAAGATTGAGTTATATGATATTTTTGGTAAATGTCTTTATTCCGTCGCTTCTTCAGCAAACGAAGGCTATTATAATTCTGTTATTCCGGTTTCCTGTCTGAGGAATGGCACATATATTATAAAGATACTTCAGAACGAAAAAATGAAAGACTTCCATAAAATAGTTGTAATGAAATAATGCCGGATGGGACTTGCTGTATTTTGCCACAGATTACAAGACAAGACCTCCGAGGTCTTGGCCAAAAAAATAAACAATTCTGCAAGACCTCGGAGGTCTTGTACTAAAATCTGATGAAAAAAATAATTGCCTTGCTGCTCACAGTGTTCTTTTTTTGCACATTTCAGGCGCAATCACAAACAAAACCGAGTGATATAAGCGAAAATTTTTGTTTGATTCATACCGCTTGTTCTACCCTAAAAGAAGCGTGCCGGACGGCCAATTTCATTAATAGTATCGGCGCACAGATTTCTGTTATCGGCACTCCTGATTATTTTATCGGATGGGTGTCGCCGGATAAATTCCCCGAACTGACAGGGAAAAACAATATTATTTCAATTACCAATACTTTGTATAGCCCTGAAAAATCAGCAGTAACCGGTAATGATGAAATGGTTATTATAAATTATTATAATTCCGTAATTTCAAAAGAATATCTGAATGATGATAAATTGTCTGCAGATATGAGCATGCTAAATAACGATTGTTTTTTTCATTCCAATGAAGAGAATAATAACTTGAAAGGTATGGTAAAGGGTTCGGAAGAAGTGTTATCGCACAGTTATTGTGATAATACCGCTACCAGTGAATACATGAAAGGAACTATTGCATGTGGCGTTTTCTTTACAGAGAGTGACGGGTCTGTTGATGCAGATACATACACATGGACAACAACTAATGAAAATACAGTTAAAACCCAGGTTGTGAAAGCTTTTAATTACTGGTCATATACCGGTGCCCAGAATAGTGTTAGTATTACGTTCACTCCTGTTTATTATGATCATACTACGCCATCAATAGTTAACCAACCATACGAGCCTATTACGCATGCTTCTGTGAGTGATTACCTCTGGATTGAAGCAATAATGGAGCATTTGGGTTTTACAACCGGAGGCAGGGATGATAAGGTGTATGCTTATAATAATTATTTAAGAGATTCCTTAGGTGTTGATAACACCTATTCTACTTTTTTCACTTATAACCCATCTCCCGCATCTACTCAATATACGGACGGGTACAGCGCTTATTCATGGCATGGCGGCCCGTATTGTACTCAATTATTCAGGGATAGTTGGGGAACCAGTAATATTTATCGTGTTTTCGGCCATGAAAGTGGTCATGTATTTCATGCTTTTGATGAATACGCGAGCAGTTACGATAATTGCAACTATTCATTCAACGGAATATTCAACAGCAATTTTCACGCATCTCCCTGTAATGGTAATAGTGCATGTTTAATGTTTGATCTTTCATATTCCGGAAGCGGATTTACAGTATGTCAATATACACGTGCATTTCTGGGTTGGACATCAGATCTGACCCCTGCTCCTGATTTAACCTCTCCTGCTGATTATTCAACAGCCGGTAACAATAATATTGCTTTTACATGGAACAGAAACACCACGAATACATCAATTTATTCATATCTGATAATTACAAATGTAACCACCGGGGAGGTGTATTGTCAAAGTACTACTTCGGATAATGTATCCGTTTTCAGCCTTGCTCCGGGAGATTATACATGGACAGTTGTTAATGGAAATGAGAATGAATTTAACGGTTACGCAATGGTTCCTGCCGGTGAAAAAAGGCATATAACACTTGTGGCAATTGGCCCCCACCCTGATCTTATTATTGAAAATCAAACTGTCGGGCCTGCAACAGTTAGTGCAGGTTCCGTTGTACTGGCATCATGCACAGTAAAAAACCAGGGAGATAGTTTGGGCGGTTCAAGTATATTAAAATATTTCTTGTCAGACAACACTACATATAATCCGGGTGATCCGGAACTGGGATCAGAAACAGTAAGCAGCCTTGCTATTGGTGCAACAAGCCCGCAGAATGAAGTGCTTACAATACCTTCAGGAACAGCAGAAGCAACCTGGTATATTTTATTTTTTGCCGATGCCACCGAACAGGTAACAGAAAGCAACGAAGGGAATAATGTACAGTATTTCCAGATAACCGTTGATAATTCTGCGACGGTAAACTGCAGTAGCACAATTTCAAACTTTCCTTATAACGAAGGTTTTGAAAGCGGACTTGGCGCATGGGAGCAAAACATAGATGATGATTGCGACTGGACACGATATTGCTATCCTACACCGTCAAATTATACAGGTCCTGATAACGCGCATGGTGGTTCTTATTACTTATATACAGAGGCGTCGGATTGCTACAATAACAAAGTACTGATTCTAACCAGTAGTTCTTGTTTTGATTTTACCTCTTATAGTTCACCACAACTTAGTTTCTGGTATCACATGTATTCTCAAATATATCCTGAAGAAATGGGGACATTGGAGGTACAGGTAAGCCTTGACGGAGGTACGAACTGGTCCGTGCCAATCTGGACAAGATCCTTTGATCAGGGTCAGTATTGGCTGAATGCAAATATTGATTTAACACTATATACCAGTGCAACCACTAAAATAAGATTCAAAGGAACTACAGGTAGTGGAACAGGAAGTGATATAGCTATTGATGATATAAATATTTCAGGAACAACAAACATTTCTGATATGTATAATAGCAGGCAAATGATAAAGATTTATCCTAATCCCGCATACAACAACCTGTTCGTCCAATTCTCCGAAAAAACAGATAATGTTGATATTGCAATTTACAATGTACTCGGGGAAGCAGTTCAGAATATAGATAAAAACAGCGATGTTTCGGATTCCTATATTATAGATATTTCATCCTTCGCCAGAGGGATCTACTATTTGAGAATTCAATCGGATGGTTTTTCCATGGTGAAGGAATTTATTATTATCCGCTGATGCTGAAATGCACGCAAACTCTTAGTTCGGAAAAATAAATAGTTATTCGATAGTAATTGGTATAAATACGTATCTATTCGGGTATAAAGTTGATGGGTTGGGCAACTGGTTTGGTAAATGGTCTGTAGTTTTTGGTTATGGC
>CAZEWB010000185.1:0-7057 GCA_964515655.1 uncultured Bacteroidales bacterium | reverse complement strand
TGTGTTGGGTGTTTATGGTGGACGTGGTCGGCGAGGATGACATAACGTATCAGCCTGACAGAGTAATATCCGGGGCTTGCTGTTTCTTCATCATGCGAGAAACCGGAAGAGTAACCTTCTTCGAGATGATCGGGATAACCGTTAAAAGCGCATACGGGGCCGGTTGTGGGCATCAGCAGAATGTCCCCGTAATCGGAGCAACCTGTTCCGCTGAGATGTGTGTGCGAAAATCCAAAAATTACAGTGTCGGAATAGTGATATCCCGAACAACCGTCCCAGCCTTCGAGCCGGGTATCGGGACTAACCTGTACCATTCCAAAAGGCAGACATGCTCCCGGGTACGTGTGCCCGTGTCCGCCCGTGCCTATGAACGGGTTGACATATTTTGAAAAACCGGCTTCCTTTTTCGGACTGCAGGCAAAGCATATAATTACAATGGTTAAAAAAGTGAGGTTCTTCATTACTCACTCATGTTACGTAAATAAATTCTTGTGCGAAAAAGGTACCAAGACCCAAATTCCAAACTCCAAGTCCCAAACCTGTGGTGAGCAGAGCCGAACCATTCCAAGGGAGCCGTCCCTTGGGGCTTGGATCTTGGGGCTTGACACTTGGGGCTTATTCCTTGTCTTTTTGCGCAGCATCAATTACTCAATATTGCTTACACTGTTACGTGCAATGAACTCGGTAGGCAAAAGGTGATTTTCCATTTTATAGGAAGGATTCTTGATCTTACGGAACAGTTCTTCGAAGGCTTTTTCGCCGATCTGACGTATCGGTTGCGAAATGGCGGTGACCGAGGGATTGCTGTAATGGAAAAGTTCAATGTCATCGAAAGAGATCAGTGAGACCTCTTCAGGAATTGACAGTTTATTATTAATGATACAATCCAGGCATCCTTTGGCAATGAAGTTATTTGCGGCAATTATTGCAGTGGGCATTGTGTTGGTCGAACGCCATGCAAAGATGCTTGTACAAATGCACCTTTCAATGTCGTAATGCGGGATCTCGACAATGTAGTTTTTAAGAACAGGTATTTTGCGCGCTTCGAGTCCCGCAATATACCCGTTAATGCGGTCGACCTGTGTGCTGAGATGAGACGGGCCGATGGTCATCATAGATATCTTTTTGTGGCCTTTTGCAATAAGGTACTCGGTCGCCAGTCGTGTGGCATTGAAATTATCGACCTTTATGACTGGGAAGATGGTGTTTGCCCATTCGCGGTCAACAAGGATAAGGGGATACTCTTCTCCAAGTGTGTCGATGATAGGCTTGTCGCTGTCTAAAGTGCTGGCAAGGATTATACCGTCGGCCTGCTTGTCGGACATGAGTTTCAGCAGGTTCATCTCGCTCTCCTTGTTTTCGTCGGAACTGCACATGATGACCGAATACTTGTTTTTTCGGGCAATATCTTCAACACTTCGGGCAAGACCGGCGTAAAAAGTATTTGAAATATCAGGTAATATCAGCCCGATAGTATTTGACTTTCCAATGCGCAATCCGCGTGCAAATGCGTTAGGCTGATATTGCATCTTTCTTGCAATTTCAATAACACGTGCTTCTGTTTCGGCGCTGATCCCGTTTTCGCGGGCCTTGCCGTTAAGAACCATCGATACAAGCGTTTTCGAAACTCCGGCAGCCAGAGCAAGATCTGTAATTGATACTTTTTTGGGCATAGAAATATTTAGTAGTTTTATGCAAATATAACTGTATTTTTAGATTTATAAATCGTTTTAGTAAAAAAAATAATCATTCTAATTGTTGTTTTTAAACACAAGTGTTTAGTTGAATATTTTGTAACTACTCTGCTATAATGTTGATGGGTTGAGCAATTAGCTGGCTACCAGTAACCAGAAGCCAGAAACAAGAAACCAGTGAGAAGCAAGAATTTTAAGACGCCCCGAACACTAACATTATTTTGACAATATCACTTATAAAACGATGAAAATACCTATATTTGCAACCTCTTAACGGAGGGATGCCAGAGTGGCCGAATGGGGCGGTCTCGAAAACCGTTGACTGCCTATCGGCGGTCCGGGGGTTCGAATCCCTTTCCCTCCGCAATACAAAGGTGCAAATAGCGCAAAAAAGCCCAAAAACGATCAGTTTAGGGCTTTTTTTGATTTTTAGCTATAGCAAAATGAAGAAAAAGACGACATAGTTCAGGTGGACTTTCCGGTGGACTAAATGATTTTTTGGTTTAGTCCACTAGAACAGCCTTAAACTCGCAGATATTCAGCAATAAACACGTTTGTAACTGGTTCGTTCATGTTGTTATATAACTAAAAAGGAGGACCAAATGGAAACCAGACAACGTGTTACGTTTTTGTTCTACGTTAAAAGAACAAAACCACTGAAAAACGGAGAGGTGCCTATCTATCTGAGAATTTCAGTAAACGAAATTTCTGAAGAGCTTTCAACTATGAGGAGTATTCTTCCTGAAAAATGGGACAAAGCAAGGAACAGCGCAAGAGGAAAATCAAAAGAAGCACGCGAACTTAACGACGAAATTCAAAACATTCGCAGCCTTTTAAAAGAGCATGTTAAAAGACTTTATGAACAAGGTCAGGAGATTTCGCCTAGCTCAATTAAGAACTCATATCTTGGCATTGCTCAAGGACCTAAAAAGATTATTGCTTTATTTCTGGAACACAATAAAGCAATAAAAATTCTTTCAGGTAAGGATTTTGCTCCGGCTACCGTTCAGCGTTATGAAACCTGCCTGCTTCACCTTACCGGTTACATTAAAAAAAGGTATAAGGCAGGGGATATGCAGGTTAGTAAACTGACTCCTGACTTTGTAAGCGGATTTGAATTTTACCTTAAAACAGTAAGAAAATGCAATCACAATACCACAATGAAATATCTGATGAATTTAAAGAAGATAGTCCGTAATGCATTTCTAAATGGCTGGATGGGCCGTGATCCATTCGTTAATTTCAGACTAAGGCTTGAGAAAGTAGATAAAGGATATCTTACAACTGAGGAACTGGACAGGATAATGAATAAGAAATTCAGCATAGGACGACTCGATATGGTAAAAGATGTTTTTCTTATAGGATGTTTTACCGGTCTGGCATACTCTGATCTTAAGAATCTGAAGCCCGAAAATATTGTAAAAGGCGAAGACGGTAATATGTGGATTCACACCCGAAGACAGAAAACGAATACAATAAGCCATATCCCAATTTTGCCTGTGGCTATGAATATCATACAGAAATACAAGTTTAATCCTCTTTGTTTGGCAAATAATATTCTTCTGCCGGTATATTCCAACCAGAAAATGAACGCTTATTTAAAGGAGATAGCAGATTTGTGTGATATTAAGAAGATCCTTTCCAGTCACATGGCCAGGCATACTTTTGCGACAACCATAACTTTAAATAACGACATCCCTATTGAAACTGTATCAAAGATGCTCGGACACAGCAGTATTTCAATGACGCAGAACTACGCCCGACTTCTTGATAAAAAGGTCGGCAAGGATATGGCTAAAATAATGGATATGTACTCTGTTAAAAAAGTAAATTTGGCTGATATTCCTATTTGCCTGAATTAGACGAAAAAAGGGGCTACACTGTTATAATAAGGTCGTGAAAAAGTGGCTTTATAATAATGTATATATAGTATCATTGTGCAATATTTTAAAACAAGTAATAAGTTATACAGTTCACCTCTGTAACAAATTCAATATAGGTGTGTATAAATATATTGGGAAGAATGCGTGTCTTATATTCTATTTATTCTGCACATTACATTATATACTTCATATTGAAAAGGTAGCTATTTTGTCCAGTTTATTTACAAAAAAACTGGACAAATATTAACGAAATATAAACCAGACATTTTTCATGATAAAAATCAAAACAATGGCAAAAAGATTATACAATTGCCAAAGTTTTGAATATATCATACACTAAACCACTTTTTAAGTATTTTTGTTTTTATGAAAAACATAACTCCTTTTCTTTTCATTTTGTTAGCTTCCTGTTCAGGGCCAAAAACTCAGAATACTGACCAACCGGAAATAACAGGAATTGACACTGCCAACTCATTTCTTATCGGCAACACCGGGGTAACTCCCAAACCTGAACTCGAATATAACTCACTCTGGAATGCCGATAATGATACCCTTTCAATTGCAATTTGTCCCGAATATGTCTTTTCCCCTTTCGGTATAATGACCAGCAAAAAAGAACTACTGGCAAGTTCACTTAATGTAATGGAAATAAAAGACAGCGTATACAAGTTTAACGATGATGATGACTCAGGCTCTCCCTGTTTTTCGCTTAAATATGGCAAGAGTAAATTAATAATCTGGTTTGATGACGACTTTGAGGCAAGCAGGCACTCCTACATTATTCATGGTAAAATATCCGACCCTGAAATTATTCTCGAATACGGCATTAAAGTCGGCATGACAAAAAACGATTTCATCAATACCTTTTTCTGTCTATTTCCTGATGAACTAAGGAAAAAGTACAATGTCTTTGTTTTTATTACCTGTGTGAATGATATAAATCACACATATACTTTTAAAGCAAACAGGTTGGTTTCGGTGGTGTTTGAGCCGGAATAGGCCAGTATTTGATAAAAATAAATTACTTCTTTTTACTCATTCTTTATTTCGGAAATAGTGAATCAAGGCGCTTTAAAAAAGTTCTCAACCATTTCAGGCAATTGCCAAATAAAGTGTTTTAACAAATTCAACAACATCAATCAGTTTCCTTGCATTTTCTTTTGTCTGGTCAAGTTTCGAGAAGTCAACGTCAATTTTTTCAGATTCAGAAGACTTGTATGCATTGATGCCCATTGAACCGTACTCAATATTTATTCTGCTCGCAATTTTTTCAAGAATATTGTTTTTTTCCAGATCGTAATTGAAATCCTTTTTATGCTGAAACATCCCTTTATTAATTTTAAATTGAATTATTTGATTTTTCCCTTTACCAAAACCTTCTTTTAATGGGAGATATAGGAAAGCTCCTTTTTCTGATATTTTAGAGGCAAAAACAGATCCTTTTACGAAGTCCTCATGATTACAGATCATATAAATTGTCCTTTTCCCATCCTTTCCTTTTTCGATATTTATTTTTGTGTCATCAATTAGGTATTTATTGTTTTCTGTCCATTCTTTTAAATATTCCTCAAATATTTCATTAAAATTAAACTTCCATCCCTTATTAATATTGAATATTCTGCTTGCGATCAGGAAAACTGCAATAACGACAATCAGACCGGCAATATCTTTTATTGCATCCATCCAGTTTTCAGTTCCATAACCTTTTAAATGAAGGTTTATGAAAATCGCAATTGTAGCCAATGCACTAAAAACAGCCGTTAAGATTTTTTCCAGGTTCTCATTGTAGTTTTTCATAGTTAGTTTTTCATTAAAAAATTAAAACTTTAATCATCTACTTTATTTTTAAATTCTTATTCAATTATTTCCTTTAAATTCAGAATACTTTAATTTTTATTTGTTTCTAATGTCTTTAATGTATTTTGGTAAAATATCGGAAATGAACATTTCTTCAACCATATTTATTTGATCGATGTTTTTAAAATCAATTAATACCTCTATTTGTTCTTCTTCGTCTCCCTTCTCAGGATGTTCAATATTAACATTTAAATCTTTATAGGAACTTAGTAAAGATTTATAAAAATTTAGACTATGTAAAGGGCCTTTAAACCTAGGAGAAGGGTTTTTATTAATGTTGAAATAAATAATTGGTATTTTGTATTCTTCCCAATCAGGACTGTAAAACAAACCGAAAGATACTTCGAAATAGTTTATCCATTTTTTATCCTCTTTTTGAATAAATATAATACTGTTCTTTATTTGAAAATAATTAATCAATGACGTTACCTTTTCCCTCCCATCTACATCAGAAAATGGGTAAATAATGTTTTCAGATACTTTTTTTTCAATTTCCCAACCACTTGGAATATTATTATTACAATATTCCAAAATACTTTGGTAAATAGGAGTAAACATCCTAGTTAGTTTATTAATTGTAGATGTCAAAACATCAGAAATTAGAGTGAATTCTTGTAAAACTTTTAAATCAAGCTCATCAAGAACTACTTTTTTATTTGTTTTCATTTTACAAATGTATTAATTGTTTCTAAGTCCTTTAAATTCAAATTCATAGAATTCGTCAAAACACTTTTAGATATTTCAATAAGCCATGACTTATCTATATTGTTGTTTAATAACTTTTTAAGTAATATTAAATAGTCCTTCACTATACTGTCATCAGTATTTTCTACAATTAAGCAATTGTATAGCGATTTGTAATTTAAATATTTAAAATAAGTATTATCAAAGCCCTCAAAATTCTTATAACTTAGAAGAATGAACAATTTTTCATAAGAATTAAAAATCTCATTATTTTTGAAATATTGAAAATAATTATCAAGTTGGGTGCGGGAAACATTCTTTTCTAAATCGAATTCTTTTTCGGCTATGTCAGCCAATACTTTGTTCTCAACAACTATAACGAATTTGTTAATTGAGTCAATAATTAGAATGTCAATTCTACCGTTCCCAACATTAAACTCTCTCAATATCTTATATTGCTTTTTTATAATATTTTGAATAATTGAACTATTTGAATCAATGTCTCTAATTAACTTACATAAAGAATGTATTCCGTAATTACCTGTATTACCATAATCAAAAATATATTTTAAAATGTTACTATGTGTATTTTCTCGAAAATCATGTTCCATTAACTCAAAAGATGAATACCTGAACCACTCTGAATTGTCTTTAATAATTTCTTTAGTTTCATCTCTTCTTTTAATTAATATAGATTCCTTTAGATTCTTTAAATCAACCATTAAAAAGTTTAAATTTCTTTCTCGCAAATCGCTGTTTATAGAATCATCCTTTTTTAAAGGTCTAATATTACCAATAAAAGAATAGAACAAATGCTTTGTTATTTCTCTATTCGGAATATTGCTCGCATGTAATTGCTTAATTTCTTCAATTAGGATATTGAATTTATTTGTATTTGATATCATTTCTTAGTATGAAATATATTGTAAAAATAAACAA
>CAZEWB010000184.1:0-7059 GCA_964515655.1 uncultured Bacteroidales bacterium | reverse complement strand
AGGTTTTATAAAGAAAAGGGGATTAGAAAGAAATATTTAAAAGGGTATGAATCAAAAGAAGATAAAGTTGAATTGATTTTACCATATACATCTGTGTCGTAGAGATATTGTTCTCCCTTGTAAAATAAGTTAATTTGATAATCTCTAATGAGTTCTTCTGAATGTAAATCATAAAAAATAATCTGGAGATTTTCGTTTGTTTTTTTTGAATTCACTGTAACAGGTATTTGAGGGTCTGGATAGACAAACAAAGTATCATTTAAGTCTTTCCATTTACCTGCATTTTTAATAACCTTTGAACTAAAATGTATCTCTAAGTATGAAGAGTCAGAGAATAGAAATAGCAAAGTAGGAGTTTTATATCTGTTGTAATGCAAGCTGCCATTGAGACTAGGCGTGCTTTGGATTAACGGCCTTAATTTTATCTTATTATAATAAATATGCTGGATAGTGCTTTGTGAGGAGGCATTACTAATACATATTACAATGAAATAAAGTAATATGTAAACAACTTTATATCTGCAAATAATTTTCATTCTCCCTTAAAAAGACAAAAAAAGTTTTCGGAATATTTGTAATTATACATATTCCCCTCCTCTGTTCGCCCCCCGACGAACCGAAACATGGGGAGACAACCAATGTGGTGATCGTAAAACAGATTTCATGTAGTAAAGATAAGGAAAAAAGAGTGTTTTAAGTAGCTAATTTACATTTTAAAATGTTGATACAATTTATTGTAGACATAGCATGAATGTAACAATCCCGGAGGGATTGAATCCCAATAACCCTCGGCGAAGCCGGGGGTGGAAAGCAAATAAATCGCTCAACCCCGAAGGGGTTGAACCATAATCGATCGTGGCAATAGTCAGATTATCAGATTGTATAGATGTTCAACCCCTTCGGGGTTGTCTTTCTTCTTTGTTAAAACCACCGGACTTCGTCCGGGGTTATTGGGGTTGGACTCCTACCGGAGTCCTTTTCCGATAAAAATGAAAATCTACAGAACAGGAATCTTGGCTGACACTGACAAAAATATTTCCTTGTACTGTTTCACAGCGCAATCCAGAGTATATTCCTCAGGAATATTTATAGTCCCGGGTTTTATCTTCAATAGTTTTTCTGCCGCTTCACTGTAACGGTCATTGGTAAATCCATTTACCAGGACGCCCAGATTGTATTTTTCAAAAACCGATTCCATATCGCCGATTGCATTTGCCACAACCGGCAGTCCGCATGAGGCCATTTCGCCTGTCTTTGTTGCAGTGGATGCGTTCTTAGAGAACCACGGGTGGATGAAATATATACCGGCATCGCAGGCGTTGAGCCAGGTGCAGACTTCGGAATAGGCAGTGGATCTTAAGATGATCTTGTCTTTTATACTGTCTGTTAAATAAGGACTTATGCTTTCCGGAGTTGAGTTTGTGAGGAAAAGGAAGCGGCTGTTTTTGTTCTTTTGTAAAAGGACTTCGAAAAAGCGTATCATTTCTGCTATCATGTACCAAGTCCCGGTGCTGCCTGAATAGACCAGCAAAAAAGTATCATCATCAAGTTTTAAAGACTCACGTATTTTTTTTCTGTTTCCGGCTTTGTTTGCATTATTGAAAATTGCAGTGTCGGTGCAGGTGCGGATGACAGTTGTTTTATTTTTTACCGAAAGGCCATGTCTTTTTTCAACAATATTTATTGCTTTGTGAGTGAGTGAAACTACATGAGCAGACTTCTCCAGGAACTCTTTTTCCTTTTTTATAAAATGCTTGTACTGAAGGCGGCGCAGGGGATTGTTCCTGTTCCATATTCCGGCGTCAAAGCGTTCGTCGGCCCAGAGGCCGCGCATATCGAAAATAAAAGGAACGTCATACTTTTTATTCAATGACAGCCCGGCAAGAGATGCAACATAACTCCGGCAATGAATAATGTCCGGTTTGTGCTGATCAAAAACTTTTTTGCTGAGTCTGTGAAGACAAGACAGGTCTGACATCTTTGACAATATTGGAATACGCGAACTGAAGATGCCATAATACCAACTGATATCGTGTTCCTGAAGTTTTGCCGAAACATCTTCTTTGTATTTTTCGAGCCTGTCCTTTTTCTCAAATGAAATTATCACAAACCGAAATCCTTCTTTCGAAAGACGAAAGATATACGGCAGTATCTGCGACTGCCCGAGAGGATCGGTAAGCCCGTCATAGGTAATATACAGTATAACTTTCTCTTTCTCCATTTAAAAGTACACATGTTCAATTGTCAGTCAGGGCATAAAAATTATTTCCATTTATCAGGTCTCTTTAAAATATAATCGTTTGGTAATGTTATTTCATCGGGTAATAATGATTTCTGAAATTTATATTCATGATTTTCTAAATAGTAAGTTTTTGTTGCTTTGTTTTTTATATCATAAGATTTTGAATTAGGAGGAAAAAAAGCTATTACTTTGTGAATTGGGTTTAATTCTTTTATAACATCAATAGCAGGGGTTAGATCAGAATCTGCGCAAAAAAGAAAAGAGACATCACATTTATTCATAGCTACGTCTCTAATCATATATGACGCCAATGCGACATCAGATTTTTTTTCTTCCCAAAATTCGATTTCGACTCCCCTTTTTTTACCATTTATATCTACCTTTTTCCATTTAGACCTTCTTCTGAAATCACCATAAAAACAAGAAAAAAGATTGTTTAATTTATTGGCCTGGAATAATAAATCCTGTCTTTCTGCTTTTTCTTTACAATGTTGTATTGCTGTAAAATACCTTACCGCTTCAAGATTTTGATAATCTCGTAAAAACAATTCACAAAATTTTACAAAGTCTTGCCAATAATATTTTCTCCATTTTTTTGAGCGTAATCCCTCATAATAATTAAACCCGTCAAAATATGCTATAACCCTTTTTGTTTTATCCATATTAATAGATTTAAAATAAAAAAGCCCCCTACAATTGAGGGCTAAATCTTAAGAATGTCCCATCTTAAGGTTAAAGAAGTAAAACTTCCAATGCACAAATATAACTCATTTTTTCTATTCCCAATATTAAAACATGTTATATAACATATAATTACCGCAAAACGAGGGCGGTTTTAATAAGTATTACGAAAATATATACTGTAAACGTTTCTTCGCGTGTAATATTACATATATTTTATACTTAAACAAAATCGAAAACTATGAAAATCTATAAATATTATTGACTATTTGTTGTCTTTTCTAAAAACATTTGTAATACCAGCAACTGCCATATCCTTACGTAGTAATAGTCGTGACTCCCGTTATAAAAATGATGTATTATTTTTTGAATTTCATCTGGTTTAAAAATACCGGACTTCCTTATTTTCTCTTCCGAAAGAAGGTCGAGAACCATCGGTTTAAGTTCGTTCCTGAGCCATTGGGAAAGGGGAACGGCAAAGCCCTGTTTTTTTCGGTAGACCCATTCGGAAGGGATGTGATGACTTAGTATCTTTTTCAGAAGATATTTTGCTGTGCCGTTATTATACTTGGCTTCGTATGGCAGTGAGAGGGAAAATTCAATCAGCCGGTGGTCGAGGAGGGGAGCCCTGAGTTCAAGCGAGTAATGCATCGATGCGCGGTCAGTTTTTACAAGCAGATCGTCCGGCAGGTAATGAAGCAGGTCGAAGTATGCCTGTTTTTCTGCGGGACGGAGGGTGTTCTGGTTGTACGAACTGAAAATATCAAACGGGGGTGTAAGTGTTGTAATATTTTTTATTTCCGATGCCGAAAACATGTATTGTTCCTGTGAAAAGATATGAGCATACAGGTTGTCTTTCCTGTGATACCTTAGCATATCTGCTATACGCTTATAGCGCGATCCACCCATTCCGAGGAAGAAGGCCAGCGGAAAACGTGAAGAAAAATAAAGGGGATTTGCAAACCTTTCGGCCCAGCGGTGTGCTCCGTAACCAAGGAACTGCTCATCACCGCCGTCGCCTGTAAGCGCCACCGTTACATGCTGACGCGCAAGTTTCGAAACCAGCATTGTAGGAAGTGCGGAACTGTCGGCATAAGGTTCATCGTAACAGTTTATGATCTCCGGAATAAGTTCCAGTGCATCTTTTTCACCAAATACAAGGTTGTAATGTTCGGTCCCTATATGCATTGCAACTTTTTCTGCCCATGCCGACTCATCTTTATCCTTGTCTTTAAATCCGATATTGAAGGTTTTGAGTTTTGACAACAGCCCTTTCTGGGCCATCGCCGAAACAAGGCTTGAATCGGTCCCGCCGCTTAGCAGCAATCCAATCGGTACATCGCTTATCAGGCGGTTTTTTACAGAGTCTTCGAGCAATGTTTCAAATTCTCTTTCCGTCTCATCGTTCAGCGTCCTGCGTTCCGCACACGCAAAAGGAGTGGGGTCCCAGTACTTTGTAATACTCAGTTTTCCGTTTTGAAATATTCCAAACGAGGCTTTTGGAAATTTGCTGATGTTCTCCCATATTGTAAATGGTTCGGGAATATAGCCGAGGTTGAGATAATAGTATAACGCTGTTTTGTTGTAGTTTTCGCAGGCGCCGGGAAGTTCTGTCAGGGCTTTTAGTTCAGATGCAAAGGCAAACACACCGTCTTTCATGAAATAATACAATGGTTTTTCGCCAAGACGGTCGCGGTATAAAAACAATTTATCTTCTAGTGTATCGTATATGGCAAAGGCAAACATTCCGTTAAGCCGTCCAACCATTTTCTCGCCCCATAGGGCAAAAGCTTCAAGTATAACTTCGCTGTCGGATGCCGAACGGAAAACAAAGCCTGGCTTTGCTTTCAGTATTTCATCTTTTATTTCATGAAAGTTGTAGACTTCCCCGTTATAAACCAAAACATACCTTTCGCAATGCGAAACCATAGGCTGGTTGGCAGCATCGGAAATGTCTATTATTTTAAGTCGCGCGTGAAAGAGCAGAGTGTTGTTCTTTTCCCAAGTGTTCTGATTGTCAGGACCGCGGTGCAACAGGTTTTTGCGGAAAATGTCTGTTATTCCGTTATTCTTTCCTCCGATGTATCCCGCGATGCCGCACATATTATTTTAGCAATAATGTCTGTATTTAATTAAAAAAGTCAGGTTGGTTGCGCCTTTTTTGTAAAGAACTTTTCGTAAAAATGATAAAGCAGATAAGCTGCCGGAATAAGCATAAGAATATCTGCAGGGAGGAAATACCGCATTTCGATATTCCTGAATTGTGGCCCGGTTCCGGCACACAATGTTATGTATAGCATTATGAAATATACAAATGCAACCGGAATAAATGGATTCATCGCCTTTCTCCTCCAAAGCTTAAACACGCCCCAGACTCCTAAAAGCAAAAGTAAGGTTCTGTAGATAAAAAGAGACGATGCCAGTTTTCGTATAAATGATTTTGAATCGTTTAGCTTGATTTTAAAAAACGCTTTTGAAAGGTTTTGAAGAGGCAAGTATACATAATACCGGAATGGATAGTTCCTTATCTGGTTTTCACGTAAACTATTAAATAGAACATTAATTTCCTGATTTTTATTAGGAGCCTTAAACGGTTCTTTCCAGTATCCACGCCAGTGGCTAAAGCTGGAACCGTAATTTTTAGCAAGATAAATAGCCATTTCAAGCTTTGCGGAATCTCCCGGAAGTGAATATGCTATTGCCGGCATTTCAACGGGCTTGTTGGATAATATTTGTGTAAACTGAGGTTCAAATTCTGTTTTCACAGAATAAATGTACTGACGAAATGCGATAAAATCCTCATCGAAAGTTTCAAATGCTCTGATATCCTGGGTTAAAATAACTTTATCATACAGAATATAGTTACGCAAGGGCCATAAGCCATAAAAAAGACAAATGGAAAATATGTAAATCAACGCTTTCTTATATGGTATTGTTTTAATATTATGTCCATACAGGAAAAAAAGACAGACAATAGGGGCAAATAACAAAAATTGAGGCCTGCAGTAAATAGCACAGGACAAGGCAAGCCCGGCAAGAAAAACGGACCGGTTGGTATTTTTAAGCAGGAAATAAGTAAAAAGAATCATAAAAAATATACTGAGAGATTCCGAATAGGCAACCGGATTCCATACTATAACAAATGGATATAAAGTATAAAGAAGGGTAAGAATAACAGATATTTTATGATTGTTATAGATCATCATAGATATTTTGTAAATCAGGTAAATAGCAAAACTGTCCAAAATAATTTGCGCCCATGCAATCCATGGGAGTGACGCAGCCCAGCTTCCGGTAATCATGTAAAACAAACCCATGAACAGGGGATACCCCGGCATTCTGCCAAAATAGCCATACTCACAATTTATATCATAACTAAATACTCCATGGTTAAGCAGGTTTTCGAACATGGTTGACCATGCCGAAAAATCCAGGTCAAGATAAATATTCTCTCTTCCAAAGTAATGTTTTGCTATGAATAACATAAAGATAACACGGACAACAAATCCCAAAGCAACAATTTGCAAAATGAGGCGGGGATTTTTAGAAAGAAAACGGATCATAAAATCAATATATTAATTCTTTATTTCTTTGTACAACTTGCGTAAGAAGGTTAAAGAACTGTAAAATGCGTGTCAAATATAGTCAATAATTATAATACCTCACTTACAACTTGAAAAGTGGAGGTCGTTTGATTTATTATGTGGATACAAAAGTTACCCGGATAAAAAGATAAAATATATTACCTTTCTTTTTCATTTTTAAATAATATCAGGTTTCTGAACCGCCTGATCCTCTTATATATATTTATAACCGACTTGTAATCAGAATGCTTTTTTACGGGCAGTTGCAGTATTCTTTCAAATTCAGCATCGGGGATATCCAGTTTTTTTAAAACAAATTCCAGATCCTGCAAACAAAGATAAGAGTCTTTATAGGCCGGAGCTGCAGACAATTGTAGCGCTTCGTATCTTGAAAGTTGTCCGGAACATACAAGTGTGCTTAAATGTGCTTTTCTCTTATCAATTTTGAATTTTACAGGAAGGATGTATCCCTGATAAAATCTGGTAAAAACGTTTTCATAATGTTTTTCTTTATAATCGCTCCCTCTGAGAGTATTTGCCAGTGCTGGTGTG
>CAZEWB010000183.1:0-7060 GCA_964515655.1 uncultured Bacteroidales bacterium | reverse complement strand
AGGTTCGTTCTCATTTACTGTGGGATTGTCAGTGATCTTAAGGCAAAGAAGTCTGTGGCCGCTGGTAAGTGTTGCAATGGTATCAAGATGGCAAATGGTCGGAAAGTTAGTTGCAAAAGTGACCATCATTGTTTCGTACTGGGAATATGTTGGATATGTGTCAAAATCCCAGATGCCTTTAGTGTTGTCCCACATGTCAACAATACCATCGCCGGGGTGGGCCAGTACAGTATATGGTATTCCTTTCAGAAGAAATTTTTCAAATTCCACGCGGTTTGCATAAGCCCATACATCGTTTCCTTTGACATTGTCAATTGAAATAATTTTAGTCAGTACAAGTAATTCCGAAGGATCGGATACCTGAAACTGAAAATAGACCTCACCTTTACGGTCAAGATATTCATTAGCGCTTTCGATCTGTGCTAATGAAATCTGAACTGATGTAAAGAAAGTTAATGCAAAAACCGAAAGCAGTAGAATTTTTTTCATAGCCTGAAAATATTGATTATTCAAAATTAAAGAAATTTTATCTTTAAAGCAATAATAAGACTTAGAAAAATCGAAATAAGTTGCAATTTGTTAATGTTAAAATTAAAATGAATTGTCAATAATTCTTCATAACAACTGACAAAATAATTCATTCCGGCTTGTTTTATGTAAATGTTCCCAGATATTTCATGAGACTTCTGTGCCGGAATGTCAATCGAAATACATCTGTTCGCATGACGGAGGCTGTTGGGATTTTAGCATTTACTTTTCTACGATCATTTTCTTATATCTTGTAATCCTTCCGTTATCAATATTCAATTTGTAAAAATATAGACCGCTTTTGTATCCGGTAAGAGAGATATCGAGTTTATTACTACCATCGGTTAATGTATATGTATTAATAATTTCCCCGCCAATATCCGTGATAGTCAACGTTCCCTTGCTTCCTGATGGGACAAAGTAAGGAATGGTTGTGGTATAGTTAAAAGGATTAGGTACGTTTTGTCCAAGGTAGCAGTTGGTTTTATTATCGAGATCTTCAATATTCATAACTGTGGTAGCTTGTTTAAGTACAATATTGTTGTCTTTATCAAAATAAGCATTGGTTGGTCTTTTTGTAAAAATAAATGTAAATAGTTGATTATTTGTGTCGTTCATTACTTTGATAACAGTATCTGTACCGTCAATAAAACGGAAGGTCAGGTCTACAGGCATTTTAAAAAATGAAGTATTGGTTTGAGTTTGTTCAATCAAAAAATCAACTGTCCAGGTGCTATCGCCTATTTCAGTAATATTATAAACATTATGGTAAACCGGGTGATTGGGTTTGAAAATCCATTCATCAAAGAACCAATGTAGGTCCTGATTTGTAACCTCTTCGACTTTATCCTTGAAATCGTTTATTGTAGCGTTGCCATATGTAAAATTTGTATCAGTTGCATATTCTTTGATGGATCTGAAAAACAATGAATCGCCTAGTACATATCTTAACATATGCAAGACACATGATCCTTTTGCATAGGAAATAATAAAGTTAAATAATGTATCGAATGAGGGAGTATGAACAGCCCAAGATGAATCTGAAATAGCCCAACCCGGATTGCTATAAAAATAAGAATTCGCATTATTAATAATCTGATTTTTATAATAAAAATATGACGATACATGCTCTTTCCATAATGCATCAATATATGTTGCAAAGCCTTCATTTAAAAAAATATCAGCCCATGTTTTACAAGTTATCATATCTCCAAACCATTGATGAGCGATTTCATGTGTTTCGGGACCTGTATAGTTATATTGCATCATATTTATCAGCGTTTGGTTCTCCATGCAGCCATAATAGGTTTGTGTATTAACAAAGGCATACCCGATCTTTTCAAAGGGATATTCCCCAAAAATATCAGAATAATAATCCATAACTGATAATACGGAATTCTTTATAGGTGAGATATTAAACCCATTTATATAATAGAAAACAACAGGTATACTATCATTATAATCAGATGGTCTGTGCCAGTATAATTTTTCCAGGTTATAGTTATCCTTCGATCCAAAATAAACCAGATATGTTGACATTGGGTCAATACTTGCCCAATGATAATATAGCGAGTCGCCAACAATCAGCGAGTCTATCAGACTGCCGTTTGAACCTAACTTTACGTTTAAAGGAACTTTCGCAGTAAAATCTGTTGTGGCTTTGTCCGCAGGTTTATCCCAGCACGGGAACCATTTTCTGGCTCCTTCTGGCTCTGTGTCGGTAAACACAAATCCGTCATCACATGCGTGAAATGCTGTATCGGACATATTAGTTGTAATGTCATTATGATGATAATATATCTTAACAATTGCTGTATCTCCCGGGTAATAAGTCCCGTCAAGAATTATTGTTAAAGTATCAGAGATCTGGGTGAATGATATACCTCCCATTTGTACCGAATCGATGGTTAATGAACTGTTTGATGCATTCAGTTTTATTGAATTTAAAGTTGAATCTGCTTTTAAAGTAATTATATTAGTAGCATAGTACCGTTTTGGGAATGAACTGCCGTAACAATCAAACAGGTCGAGATTCAGTTTGTAGTTTAATACATCATACGAATGTGTTGGTGCAATTTGCTTTGTTCGAACAATTTCATTTTGAGAGAAATTATATTGTATAAAACATAAAAAGAGGATTAACAAAATAATAGTTCTTTTCACAGATTCATTAGTTTTTTTTATAATATTCAAAATTAATAAAAGGAATAACATGAGTCAACTTTTATTTGAAATGTTTATGTCCACAGACCCAGTCTACATTAAAACCAAAATAACTGTTCCGACCACAAACTAATACCCAGAAGTTGTATGTTGATCTGCTGAAATTTTATGGCTTAGTTCCGGTATATATTGTAGAGATTCCTCCGGTAAGTCGCTTCTGCTTTACATTTATAAATCCTGACTCCTCCATAAGGATCAGGAAATCAGCCCCTGATGTGAAAGAAAGAGCGCTTTTATTAAGGTATGAATAAGCATTTTTATTACCGGTAAGTATTTTTCCGGCGAGAGGTATGAAGGTCCGGAAATAGAAACGGAAAAGCCTCCCCCACAGGTTTTTTGAAGGCTGGGAAAATTCAAGAACAGCAATAACTCCTTCGGGTTTCAGAATTCTCAGTGCTTCTGTAAGACCTCTGACCGGATTATCGAAATTGCGGATACCGAAGGCAATTGTGATCGCATCAAATGAATTGTCGGTAAATGGAACTTTTTCACCGCTTTCGCGGATAAAACAGATGGACGGATATTTTTTTCTGGCAACTTCAAGCATGTTCTCCGAAATGTCTATTCCGTATACTTCGGCATTAAGTTCTTTCGACAGTAAAAAAGCAAGTTTGCCCGTACCTGTTGCGATATCAGCTATCATTTTTGGTTTGAAAGGCCTGAGTTCTTTTACAAGTTTTTTACGCCATAAACGGTCGGTCCCGAAAGAAAACAGTGTATTTGCCAGATCGTATCTGGGTGCTATCGTATTGAACATCTGTTCGATGTCCTTTTCTTTGCTTGCGGGGACTTTTCCGCTCACTTCAGCATTTTTTCGATTGCGGTATCATAATCCTTTTTAAGGTCACCCACATACCCGTACGAAACATCATCAATACGAATTTCGCCTTTGGTAACGTGGCCGAGAGTCATAAAAGGTATTTCCGACTTTGTCATTGTGTCGAGAAATTTACTGTCCTGATTTGGCATAACACTTACGACAATTCTGGATTGTCCTTCGCCGAAAAGGAAGGAATCACAGCGTGTTTCCCCGCATGTAGTGATATCAAAGCCGAAGTTTTCCTGCATTGCCGATTCGAGGAGTGAAATGAACAATCCGCCTTCGGAAACGTCATGTGCCGATATTATCAGGCGGTTGCGGATCAACTGCAGAAGGATCTGATGAACCTTCATCTCCATCTCCATATCGAAATACGGAGCGGGTGATCTTTTGATATTATGGTACAATGCCAGGAATTCTGATCCAGCAATATCGTTTACAACCGGGCCAATCTGATATATCATGTCTCCCTTTTCGCGGAACGACAGAGTCATCTGATGATTCTTGTTGTTCAGGATACCAATCATTCCTATGGTCGGGGTCGGATGTATCGGCTCAACCACACCGCCAATGGATGTCTGGTTGTAAAAACTTACATTTCCACCTGTAACGGGAATGCCGATCCTTTCGCAGGCCTTAGCCATACCTTTTACAGCATTTACGAACTGCCAGTAGACTTCAGGGTTGTATGGATTTCCGAAATTAAGGCAATTGGTAACACCGGCCGGTTCTCCTCCCGTACAAATTATATTTCTGGCAGCTTCGCAAACTGCGATCTGAGTGCCTTTTTCAGGGTCTGCCCATACATAGCGGCTATTGCAGTCAACTGTCATCACCAGCGCTTTATTTGTACCTTTAAGGTTAACGATCCCGGCGTCGGCAGGCAGATTCGTGGTCATATTGCGTGTGCCTACCATGCTGTCGTATTGTTCGTATATCCACCTTTTTGATGCGATATTATGAGAGTTGACAAGCTGTTCTATTGCAATGGCATAGTCAGGTTCGGGAAGATCGTTGAAGTTGAATTCTGCCAGTTCTTTAAAATATGCAGGTTCGCGGTATTCGCGTTCGTATACAGGTGCACCTCCGCCAAGAACGAGACATGCGGCAGGGACTTCTGCAACTATTTTGCCATTCATTAAGAAGTGAAGTTTGTCTTCTTTGATGACTTCACCAATAATTGCATAGTGCATATCCCATTTTTCGAGGACCTTTTCTATTTTTTTCTCAAAGCCTTTTTTAACAACTACAAGCATACGTTCCTGAGATTCGGAAAGAAGTATCTCCCATGCTTCCATGTTCTGCTGGCGAAGAGGGACTTTGTCCAACCAGACATTCATCCCTACATTTCCGCGGGCCGACATTTCGCTGGTGGAACAGATTATTCCTGCTGCCCCCATGTCCTGCATTCCTGCAATGCCGCCTGTAGTATTCATTTCCAGTGTTGCCTCAAGGAGAAGTTTTTCCATGAACGGGTCACCGACCTGCACAGAGGGAATATCATCTGCCGATTTCTCGTTCAGATCGGCGCTTGCGAACGTGGCGCCGTGTATGCCGTCCTTTCCGGTAGATGAACCTACTATATATACAGGATTTCCAATGCCTGAAGCAGTGGCAGAAATAGTTTCATCTTTATTAACGATACCCACAGACATTGCATTCACCAGCGGATTTGTATTGTAGCATTCATCGAAATATATCTCGCCGGCAACCACAGGAACGCCGAAAGCATTCCCGTAATCTCCTATACCTTTTACAACTCCTTTAAGATGCCATTTGCTGTGTTCAAGATTAAGGTCGCCGAAACGGAGTGAGTTGAGCTGAGCAATAGGCCGTGCACCCATTGTAAAAATATCGCGGTTAATTCCTCCCACGCCGGTTGCCGCACCCTGGTATGGTTCTATGGCTGAAGGATGATTGTGTGATTCAATTTTAAAAGCGCATGCAAGACCATCGCCAAGATCGATCAGCCCGGCATTTTCTTCACCCGCTTCAACAAGAACATGCTTTCCTTTTTTGGGAAGGGTCTTGAGCCATTTGATGGAATTCTTGTATGACGCATGTTCGGACCACATGACCGAAAATATACTGAGCTCGGTAAAATTCGGCTCGCGTCCTAATATTTCCTTTATTTTTCCATATTCTTCAGGAAGAATGCCTAACGATTTGATTACTTCGGGAGTGATGGTTTTTGACATTTCAGTATAATTATCTGACAAAAATAATTAATTAAAAAATAAAAAGCGAAGCTTTTTCAAGATACATCTGATCATTATGCATTTTCCTATGATGATGCGTGTTTGTGTTATGCGTGGAGTTACTAAAAACAGGTTGAGGTCGAGGTCGAGGTCGAGAAAACTTTCCCTTCCTCAGCCTCAGCCTTAGCCTTACTGCTTATCAGAAAGGCAGGTCGCTGCTTCCGTCAGGTGGAGTGGAAAGGTCAATAGGGATCGGCGGTTCGGGAATATCTGAAATATTTGAACTTTCACCCGAAGCAACTTCAACTTTCCATGCTTTAACATCAGTATACCAGCGACTGTTATATTCGCGGCTTTCGATGTCGAAATCAATACGAAGTGTATTACCTACCTGAAGAATATTGTCGTTGATCTTTTCGTTCCAGATAGCTACACATATTTTCTTTGGAAACTGACCGTCTGTTTCTAAAATTATTTCCTGCTTTTTCCACTCTCCGTTCTTGCCCTGTCCTGTCTGAAGGGGAAGTTTCTGAATAAGTCTGGCTGTGATCTGCATATATTTTTGTTCTTAATTTCTTAATACAAAGAAAAGATTATTTAGCTGAAAATGCAAATATCTGTTACCAAACTTCTTTTAGAGATCAATAACATGAAATTTCTATATGTAAATTAAAGTGTGGGAAGCACGAAGTCAGAAGCACGAAGTCGCATGAGTTATGGGTTGTGAGCGGGGGTTTATAGATCCTTCATTTCATTCAGGATTAATTCCACATCAATTTTAACTGCGCTTCGCTTGCTAAAATTGTGTGTCATTGACTTCGCGCTTCGTGCTCCTGACTTCCCACACTTTATATAAAATAACAATCACGCTGCCAGAACCAATGACAACGATAATTATTAAAAAATAAGTTTGTGAAAAGAGTAACCCGGTTTATAATTACTTCTTTGGCGCCAGTTTCACCTCGGTAGCAGTAGGGCCTTTTTGTTCGATAACGATATTGTAGATTACAGAATCGTTCAGGGCGATATTATCTATTAAATTTGACATGTGGACGAAAATACTCTCCTGTGTTTTGAAATCTCTTATAAAGCCATATCCTTTCGATTCGTTAAAGAACGTGACCTTCCCTTCTCTTCCTGTGTTGTTAACGACCTGGTCTTCTCTGCGGGCTACGCTGATCTCGATATTTTCAGCATTAATTATTCTTTTTTTATTAGGATCCGGTGGTTCGGAAGTTATATTGCCGTTTTCATCATCATAAGCGATCATGTTGGTGTCGGGACCGTTCTT
>CAZEWB010000182.1:0-7092 GCA_964515655.1 uncultured Bacteroidales bacterium | reverse complement strand
TGTGTTGGGTGTGTTTGGGGGGTTTGTGGTGAATGGGGCTCTCTTTATGGTATTCAGATAAAACTTGTCTTTACTCCGGGGGAATGGGACAGTGATGGCCGCTTATATTCCCAGGGAGGGAACAACCGCTTGTATCCTCAGGCCATCGACGACAGCAGGGAAATTATTGTTGACCTTTCTGCATGGGATTATGTCGCTCCGCGTTATTACGACCAGTACCCCTGGCTTGCATTTGCCGTTAATTCATCCGGCTCTAAATACGGCAGGGTAGTGGTAATTCATAATTTTTCAGGCGAAACGTTGTCGTTAACCAATGATATTTTTGACAGGGGAAAAAATATTCTGCTGGCGGATAGTTCTGAGGTAAATGAAAAGGGAATTTCTTCTTCAGCGTTTTTCAAAGATCACGGGAACGGGAAGATCGAAGTGGCAGGAAATACGTCTGTGATATTGGGTATTAAATAATATTTATTTTCCTGAATAATTGCAATGCGGGAATTTATTGTGTTCTGTAGGGGTTGAAAATTTTCAACCCCTACGGAAATGTATTTTGTGTTCCCGCATTGCATTTACAATACCCTCTTACAATCTTCAAAATTATTTATCTTTGTACAAAAAAATAATGCCGATCATAAACGAAAAGGAAATTAACGCAGAAGTCATTCTGCAGGTGGCAAAACAGATGGCGGTTTCTGCCCGCACTGCGCCAAAAGCACGTGGTAACGATAACATTGAAATTCTTATAATAACAGGCGATACAAGAAAACTGTTAAGCGACAAAATGAAGGAGATTGGCGCTGCGTATTCCACTCCTTTTTTTATACGTGATGCGGAAAATGTCATGCTTGCTCCCGTTGTGATGTTGTTTGGCACAACAATTAAATCGCAGGGGCTGAAAAAATGCGGAATGTGCGGTTTTAAAGATTGTACTGAAAAGGAAAAGAACCCAAACCACCCCTGTGTTTTCAATACCCATGACCTTGGCCTTGCAATAGGATCAGCTGTCTCTGTTGCATCAGCCAATCATATCGACAACCGCGTAATGTACACGGTCGGACAAGCTGCACTTGAACTGAAAATGTTTACAACTGATGTAAAGGTTGCGCTGGGCATACCTCTTTCTGCCACTAATAAAAGTCCCTTTTTCGACAGACCTGTCGTGTAATATGAAAATACTTTTTGTCGATACGATCCAACTTTTCCATACCACTGAGTGGGGACACACGCTTGTAGCGAGTGAGTGGGAACACACATAACCTTATTTAAAAAAAATATTTGTAATGAAAATCCTCTTTGTCGATACCATACATCCCCTTCTTGCTGAAACTCTAAGAAAAAAAGGTTTTACCTGCGATGAAGGACATGATATTACATACAACAAAGCATTGTCTGTAATTGGAAAATATCAGGGACTGGTGATCCGAAGTCGTTTTTCTGTCGACAAAAAGTTTATTAATGGTGCAAAGTTTTTGCGCTTTATCGCACGCGCAGGTTCCGGTATGGAAAACATTGATGTGTCTTATGCAAAAACTAAAGGGATCGTATGTATTAGTTCACCCGAAGGCAATGCAGACCCGGTTGGAGAACATGCACTGGGAATGTTATTGTCGTTGTTGCATAACATCACCACATCACACAACGAGGTCAGTAATGGTGTGTGGAGGAGAAAAGAGAATCAGACAACAGAACTTAAAGGCAAGACAATCGGAATAATCGGATACGGTCATACCGGCCCCGCTTTTGCAGAAAGGCTGTCGGGTTTTGGAGTAAATGTTCTTGCCTACGACAAATACAAAAAAACGTTTTCGGAAAAGTTTGCCAAAAGATCAACGCTTCAGGAGATATATAATAAAGCAGATGTGCTGAGTCTTCATGTTCCTTTGACTTTTGAAAACTATCAACTGGTTGACGACAGATATATTTCCCTTTTCAAAAAACCCTTTATTCTTATTAACACAAGTCGTGGTGCAGTTGTAGATTCTGCAGCACTTGTTCGTGCACTTAAATCCGGCAAAATATCAGGTGCCTGTCTCGACGTTAACGAATACGAGAACCAAACCCTGAATAAACTCGATACTGAAAGATTCGACAGCAACTGGGCTTATCTTACAAAAGCAAAAAATGTGATACTCACACCGCATATAGCAGGCCAGTCGAGCGAAGCCATGAAAAGGCATGCGGAAGTGCTTAAAAGAAAGATTTTAAAGTTTACTGAAAAAATCTGAGAGGTTAAAAGACATAAAGTCACTTTATTTATTTCCCCATGTGTTTTTTCAGACTTGCCAATAAAGGTTGTACTTTCCTTTTTGTAACTGCTGCATCAAAAACAATAGTGCAGTTATCAGGTAATATTTCGCTGATGTATTCCGCTAAAATATCGGGAAGATTAGTAATAAATGTAATTTTATTAGAGTGTTTTCCAGGGATGTATTCGCTTAAGATTGACTCAAAGCAATTGTCAATGATCTCAAATAATCCTGCATCTGTTAATGGTCTTCGGTTAAGAATTGGCTTAAAAGCAAATTCGCTGAATCCGTCCATAGGAAACAGGGCCATTATATCACCATCGACTTTGGTACTAAAACCTGTCATGTAAATATACACATGCTCGAATGTTCTTGTTGGGTTCTTCATTATTTTCTTTCCAGTTCTTCTTGTGTTATCCCGTATTTCTTCATGAAAATTGCTGCATCTAATTTCAGGATCTCTGCATCTTTCTGCATTTTCCCGCCTTTTGTCTGGAAATTTAAGAATGATTCCCTTTGTTCGGTTGTCATCTTGTCCAGTCCGTCGCGCAATATCTGTATCACATCGGGAAGAGATGATTCCTGAATGGTCTTTGTATCCTTCAGGTGCGTAAGAGTTTTCTCTTTCAGATTAAGCTCCGGGTCAGCTTCTTCGAGCTTACTGATGTTATCAATGGCTTTGCTTAATACAAGATCAGCAGATTCGTAAGTTCTGTACAGGCTGTCTGCATATGTGCTGTCGATCTTTTTATCAGGATTATTCTGTGCCGCCTCAGCTGCTGTCGTCATCTGATGCCAGAAGTCGTTTACGGTTTTACTGGCAATTGTCATTTCAGCAGAAATGGTTCTATAGAACGACACAGCCTTCTCATGATCAACTTTGTTATCACAGGAAGTGAATATTGCTATACACATCAGCAATGTACAGAAGAATTTTGTTTTCATATTGAGTTTTTTTATCATGTAATCAGTTTTTTACTATACGGGAAATATGGGTCATTCCGTTTCCGTTTATTTTTATCACATACATCCCCTGCGGATAACCGGACATATCGATCTGAGTTGTACTATAAATGGTATTTACAGATTCAAGAAGTCGTCCCTGCAGGTCATATAGATGGACTTCGGTAGATCCATTCATTTCTCCATTCAGTTTAATGGTAAGAGTGGAATGAACTGGATTGGGGAAGATACGGATGTCATTACCGGGAGTTGAATTGCTGCTGTATGAACAGATTTCGACAGTGATGGAAACGTTGTCAGTACCTGTACATCCGTTGTTATCGGTAACTATGACACTTATAAGATATGTGCCTGTACCAAGTGAGGCTGCATCCAACGAAATGAAATTAACTCCTGTGGCTCCTGTTGACCATACATAATTACTGAACCCTGAAGCTACCGAAAGTATCATCACATCGTTTTCGCAGAGAATGGAATCGGGGCCAAGATCGGTAGTTGGCGGAGATGTGGGATTAATTCCGAGATAAGCAACAGGGCCGGAGCCACAGCTATTGACTGCATATACAGAGAGAGTACCACCACCAACTTCAGGAATTATTGTTATCTGATTTGTAGTACTGCCCGAAACTATTGTCCATCCGGCAGGTACCGACCAGTTGAATGAATATCCGGACATGTCGGTTACCGAATATATCTGTGTGCTGAGATCACAAGGCATTGCATTTCCGCTGATGGAAGAAGTTGCAGGAGGAAGTTGTGACGGTGTGACTGCAAGTGTCTGTGGTGTTCCTGTTCCGCAGGAGTTCGATGGAATTACCGTAATATCTCCAGCTGTTGAACTTATATTAACCTGAACGGAATTGGTATTACCGCCCCCGGTCTGGGTCCAGCCGGATGGAAATGTCCATGCATATGTTACCCCACCAACCGAAGTTACACTATAGTTTTGCGAACTGCCTTCACAAGGAGAGGCAAGGCCGCTGATACTTCCGGGCTGTGAAGGAACAGTAATTACAGTGATGTAAGTGTCAAGAGCAGGACTTGAACATGTACCTGTAAGAGCAGCAATATAGATGTATCCGGACGTTGTGCCCCAGTCAACAACAATACTTGTTGTTCCCTGACCCGAAACTACAGTTGCATCTACCGGTACTGTCCAGTTGTAAGATGTAGCGCCTGAAACGGGATCTATGCTGTATGTCTGCGATGTTGCGCCTGAACACAGGGAAGTGTTGCCATATAGTACTGTCGGTTCAGACGGTGTTGTGTTGACGGTAACAGTTACGGGGCCTGCAACTGCTGTACATCCGTTCACACTGGTTACAGTTACGTAGTAATTACCAGAAGTTGTTGCGTTTATTGTCTGGCTTGTCTGCGTTGTGCTCCAGTAATATGAACTGCCTGATGTCGCAGTAAGGTTAACAGAACTCCCCTGGCAGAATGTTGTCGGACCGTTCGGTGTTATTGATACTGATGATGCTGAAAAGAAACTGACATAAACAGGGTTCGACACAAGGTTGCATGCACCGCTGGTCACAGTTACAGAATATATCCCTGAAGAAGTGACGTCCACCGACGGTGTCGTCGCACTGTTGCTCCAGTAATATGTGTCGCCTGCTGTTGCTGTCAGTGTTACAGTCTCACCGGGACAGGCATTGAGTCCCGGGCTGGCAGTTATCCCTGCCTGTGTGCATGTAAGGTTGGCTGCCCAACCGGCGTATTGATTGCTGCCGTCGGAGGTGAATCTGAACGTAAGTGCATTCCCTGTAGAAGTGAATGGTCCCGGTATCGTGCTTCCCGAAAATGTTCCCAGCAATGTAGCCGATGTGCTGTTGCCGTCATAAATGTATAGTTTATCCCAGCCTGATTCAGTGTTGAAAGATGTAAAAGTGACAGAGATAGGGCATCCGCTGTTGGATCTGAATGTCATCGTCCTGTTCTCGCTGGCGCCGTATATACCGGTTGAACCTCCGGGATCAGTGAATGTGGCATTACAGGTGTATCGTACACCGCCGCTCATAAGGAAATTATTGAAAGGGGCAGGGCTTGTACTGCACGAAATAAGGCTCTGCCAGCCTATGGCATTGGTGGTGGTGTTCGAATAGAATTTGAATGTAAGGCATGTTCCGCTCTGAGACGATATCTCTTCGGGCAGAGAGTTCCCGGTGAAGATGGCAAGTAAAGGAGATGCCGTTGTCGGTCCGTCATACACGTACAACGAGTCTTCGGGACTTATCACAAAGTTGTTCTGCTGGAAATTGAATTTTATGAAATTCCCGTTGTCGGAACAAAAAGTCTCCGTCCTGTTTTCATTATGGGGATAGTTGGCGGAGGGGCCTGCATTGTCGTAAAACACTCCCGAACATGTGTTGACAGTCCCTGATGTCAAAGGGTATACTGTAAGGGCAGGAGTAGTGCAGGTGATCGATGCGATCCACCCGTTGTACTGGTTCGATCCATCACAGGAGAAATAAAAAGTAAGCGAGTTGCCTGTCGAGGTGATGCTTCCGGGACTGACCGAACCGCTGTATATGCCGATAAGGGGATAAGAATTTGTCGGACCATCGTAAATGTATAGTTTGTCCCATCCGCTTTCGGTGGTGAACGATGAAAAGTTGAAATTAAGGCGGCTGTTATCAGGTGAAATAAACGTCATCACCCTCGATATGGATGCGCTGTATGTGTTGCTGATGCCTCCGTCATCATAAAAGTTCCCGCCGCAGGTGTAACGTACACCGTTTTGCATCAGGTAATCCTGCTGTGGTGCAACTGCAGAGCATGAAATAAGCGCTCTCCAGCCCGAACTGATGTTGACGGAATTTGAAACAAAACGGAAAGTGACACAGGTGCCGCTCTTCGAATATATTTTTTCAGGTAATTGTGTCCCATAGTATTTTCCAATGAGTTGTGAGGAAGTATTCGGCCCGTCATATGCAAAAAGGGTATCATCGAAACTCAGGTTGAAATGCGTGAAATCAAATACAATGAACTGCCCGTTGTCCGAACAGAATGTTTTGGTGATATTTTCATTGTTCGAATAGCTACTCCCTGCATTCCCTGAATCAAAGAACACACCGCTGCAGGCATTTACATTCACAGCTGTCATGGGGTAATAATCGAGCGGAACTGTTGTGCAGGATATAGCAGCGCTCCAGCCGGAAGACGAATTGCTGGCATCGGAATAGAAATAGAATGTAAGCGAGGTGCCTGTTGATGTTACAACACCCGGAGATGTGGTCCCGCCATACTGCCCGAGAAAGGGATATGCTGCAGATGGTCCGTCGTAGACCTTCAGATAATCGCAGCAGGACTCGGTACTTAGCGACTGAAAGTTGAAACTGATCCTGTTGCCGTTGTCACTATAAAAGGTCATTGTCTTTACAGAGGAATTTGAATAAACCCCGCTGCTTCCGCCTTCATCATAAAAGGTACCACCACATGTGTAACGGATACCGTTCTGCATGAGGAAGTCTTCCTGTGGTGGAGTAGCGGAGCATGAGATCAGCGCCCGCCAGCCCGAAGCGACATTGGCCGAGTTCGACAGAAAACGGAAAGTAACACTGCTCCCGCTTTTGGAATATATTTTTTCAGGAACCTGAGTGCCGTAGTATTTCCCGATAAGCGGCGACGAAGTATTGGTTCCGTCATACGCGAAAAGAGTGTCGTCGGCACTTACATTAAAATGCGTGAAGTCAAAAATAATATATTGCCCTGTGCCTGAACTAAAGGTCTGGGTCGTATTTTCGTTGTTGGAGTAATTAGCGTTGCCGCTCCCCGAATCAAAAAATACGCCGCTGCATGCAGTTACAGTGCCTGCTGTTAAAGGATAATAATCCAGTGGTGCGGTTGAGCATGAAATTCCGGCGCTCCAGCCGGAGGATAT
>CAZEWB010000181.1:0-7093 GCA_964515655.1 uncultured Bacteroidales bacterium | reverse complement strand
GTGTTGGGTGTGTTTGGTTTTTGGTTTTAATAATACGCATTTTAGCGCCCGTGAAGGCAGCAACGATTTTTTTTAAAACAGGAATTTCTTCTTGTTTGATTCTAATTAATGCGATACTCATAGTATTATTTTTTTGCAAATATACTCATTTCTTTTAAGTAAATTTGCACAATAGAAATGAAAAAAGTAAAGCAATGCCACTAAATGTATCACTGATAAAGGATAAAAACCTAAAAGAACCAAATGGGTTCTTTGTCAAAATGAATGGGTAATTAAATTGTAATCGTTTTAATGAACAATGCCAAATGTTCAATTTTCAATGAGCAATAAAAAAAATATCCCGAACAGAAATGATACTTGTACATTGATAATTGTTCGTTTGACATTGAAAATTTTTTACATTTACACATACAATATATAAAGAACCTAAAAATGTTATTAAAAACTACTGTTTAATCAATTTCTTTACAACAATTTCTTTATCAGTCCTGATCCTGATTATGTAAATCCCCTTTGTTAATTCGCTCAGATCAACTATAGTTTTTGAATCTGCCGAAATCAGACTTTTAACTGTTTGCCCGTGAATGCTGACAATTTCGATGGATGAATTTTCTGCTGTTACAATCGTAACATAATCGCCTGAAGGATTGGGATACAACAAAGTTTCATTATTTGCGGTAATTGAACCGATAGAAACAACCGTATCTCCCAATATTCTGGCAACTCTGTTTCTTCCCGTCCCGTTGTAAGATGTAAAAGCACCTCCGATAAATATTTTACCATCGCTTTGTAAAGCAGTTGTGCATACAATATCATTTGCTCCTACGCCCATATTAAAAGTAGGATCTATGCTGCCATCGGTATTAAGACGGGTTATGAAGTTTGTTGTTGTATCGTTATATGAAGTGAAGAGACCGCCAATAATGATTTTTCCATCGCTCTGTAAAGATATTGTTTGAACAGAATAGCTTGCTCCTATTCCTGGGTTAAATGAGTTGTCAATGGTTCCATCGGTATTGAGTCGGGCTATGCGGTTCATTGTTGTTCCAATGTAAGAGGTAAAGTCTCCTCCAATAATTATTTTACCATCGCTTTGGATAGCTGTTGAACGTACAGGGTAATTTGCTCCTGAACCAACATTAAATGTTGTATCTATACTACCGTCAGTATTCAAGCGGACTATACAGTTGTTTACCGCTCCATTGTATGAGGTAAAGCCGCCAACAATAATTATCTTACTGTTGCTTTGTATAGCAATTGCATAAACATTATTATTTGTACCTGAACCAACATTAAATGTGGTATCTACGCTACCGTCGGTATTCAGCCGGGCTATGCCGTTTCTTGTCGTTCCATTGTATGAGTTAAACCCACCTCCTATAACAATTCTCCCATCGCTTTGGACAGCGGTTGTATAGACATGACCATTTGTACCTGTGCCTACAACAAATGTAGCATCTAAACTACCGTCGGTGTTCAGGCGGGCTAAGTAGTTTCCTGCCGTTCCATTATATGAGGTAAACCAGCCTCCAATAATTATTTTCCCATCGTTTTGAATGGCTGTTGCAGAGACATAATGATTTGCACCTGCACCAACATTAAAAGTGGTATCTGATCTACCGTCAGGATTCAGGCGGGCTATACGATTTATTATCGTTCCATTACAAGTTGTAAAATTACCTCCGATAATTATTTTTCCATCGCTTTGGATAGCAGTTGTATAGACAATACCATTAACACCTGTCCCAGCATTATACGAGGCATCTATGCTGCCGTTTGAATTCAGGCGAACAATACCACCTTTAGTTGTTCCGTTATATGACGAAAAACCTCCTCCAATAATTATTTTCCCATCACTTTGTATGGCTGTTACCCATAAAGTATTATTTGTTCCTGTACCCTGAATAAATGTGGTATCACGGCTGCCATTGGTATTCAGCCGGGTAATACGGTTTATTGCGGCTCCATTGTATGAGGTGAAATATCCTCCGATTATGATTTTTTCGTCGCTTTGCATAACAGTTGCGTATACATAATTATTTGCTCCAGAGCCAACATTAAATGTGGCATCTAAGCTACCGTCGGTATTCAGCCGGGCTATGCGGTTTATTGCGCTTCCATTGTATGAGCTAAATCCACCTCCGATAATAATCTTTCCATCGCTTTGGATAGCTGTTGTCCAGACGGCACCATCTGCTCCTGTGCCTACAATAAATGTTGCATCTAAACTACCGTCGGTATTCAGGCGGGCTACTCTGTTGCATGCTGTTCCATTGTATGATGTAAACCAACCTCCGATATTTATTTTACCATCGCTTTGTACGGCTGTTGTATAGATCCGATCATTTGCTCCGGTTCCAACATTAAAAGAGGCATCAAGGCTGCCATCTGTATTCAGGCGGGCTATTCTGTTGCATGCTGTTCCATTGTATGATGTAAACCAACCTCCGATATATATTTTACCATCGCTTTGTACGGCTGTTGTATAGATCCGATCATTTGCTCCGGTTCCAACATTAAAAGAGGCATCAAGGCTGCCATCTGTATTCAGGCGGGCTATTCTGTTGCATGCTGTTCCATTGTATGTGCTAAATCCACCTCCGATAATAATCTTTCCATCGCTTTGGATAGCTGTTGTCCAGACGGCACCATCTGCTCCTGTGCCTACAATAAATGTTGCATCTAAACTACCGTCGGTATTCAGGCGGGCTACTCTGTTGCATGCTGTTCCGTTGTATGCAGTAAAACCACCTCCGATAATTATTTTCCCATCGCTTTGAATAACGGTTGCAAAGATAGTACCATTTGCGCCATCGCCATAGCCAAAGCCAAGGTCTGTAGGATTAAAAGTTGTGTCGATAGAGCCGGGCTGGGCAAATACTACGTTAGATAAGCAAACGAATACAATGATCCCAAACGCTTTGCATAATCTACTTTTCAGAAGTTGTTTATGTTTTTTCATATTTATAATTCTATTTGTTTACACTATTGGAACAAAATTAAGAAAAAACACGAAACAAACACAAAAACATTATTGAAATAAGTATATTATACCAATGTGATATACTACATACTCCAATGAGTGTAGGGCATTAGAGAGATCCTGAAACAATCCTTCGACAAGCTCAGGACTTTGGTTCAGGATGACGGGTTGTGGGTGGTGGGCAAGAATTTTTATACTTTAAACATGCCCTAAATCCCCCTTCCCGTCATTCCGGACCCGTTCCGGAATCTCTCATGCACAGCACAGGAGTTCTATATGAGTTATGTGTGGTGAGAGATCCTGAAACAAGTTCAGGATGACGGGTTGTGTGGAGGGGGCATTAGTCATTCTCTGCGTGAAAGTAAAAGCCTGCTTTTATAAGGGTACTCTGGATAACGACTGGGTTTTGTGCATATACATACATCACATGGGCACAATAAGAGAATGAAGCAATCAAAGTTTATTAACTGTCCTGAACTCGTTTTCCATATTATAGAATATGCTATCAGGAATACCGCCGCCCTCAATAATTTTTATGGTCTCGTCGAGAGTAAAAGACCTTTTTACCGTATTCCTGTATTTATTGTCGTACCACATAACACCGTTATCGACACAGGAGGCATTAATTCCGATCTCCATGTATTGATCTTTTCCAAAATTATTACGAAGAGAAATATAGAAACCATTCCCTTCTTTAAAATTCATCTTTGTAAGCTCTTTACATGGCTTTCTGTAGAACAACGCACCCGAATCAACATTACATTTGTCATTTATCACTTCGGAATAAAATGAGTCGTAGGTATACCCTCCCTTTTCACACATTTCGCTGAATTTTAAAAATAGTTCTGAATTTTTGATCTTATAGATCAGTATATCATTTTCAATATATCTAACTATTTTTTCTCTCGATCCCTGTATCTTCTCATCGGCGTTCCTGTTCTCAAGCACATTCTTTTTAAACAACAAAATGTCTTCCTGCCCGCGTTCAAAATCTATCTTCAACATCGATTCGGTAATAACACTTATCGAGCCGTCGGTTATGTTTACAGGAAAGTCCAGTAATATCTTTTTTAGTATTTCGTATAGTTCAGGCAGATTCTTATTTTCTTTAGTCATCCTGAAAGTAAGGTATCGGAAAAAAGTAGTAAATTCCTCATCTGTATTGTAGTTATATACAAATCCCGGATCATACGATAAAAATGATTTCAGTAAACTATACGAGAGGTCAATGTTTTCCTCATCAAACGCCAGCAAAAGAAACATCTTATAATGATAATCGAATACACTATCCCTGAAATTTATTTTGTAAAAAGCATCATTTAATGTTTTCAGATCCTGCTTTTCCACCCCTTCGGGTGTGATCTTATACCAGAAGAATTCATTTTTAAAATAATAAGTTTTTGCCAACATGTAAAGGCTTTTCTCATATTCAACCACAACGGAAGGAACCTCTTCGATATCTATTTTATACTTTGAATCGTCTACCTGAATTTTTCCATTGTACCTGTAACTGTTCTCTCCGAATGTTATGAAATGCACCGAGCCTGTGCGCTCATGAATTTCAGGACTGTTCAGCAATGTGAACTGTTTGGGCGCTATCTTCTGGTCCTGCGGCCCTTCAATTAATTCGGGGGAATTTATCACCTTTTTTTCACTGCAGGATGATGAAAAGATAAGCAGACAGATTGTTGATATTAGTATGGTTAAGTTTTTTGCCTTCAAAGTATTTTATTTACACTTTATTAATTTTTGTTTACACGACCATTCTTTAGATTTGATTTCAATAATATAAATTCCATTGGTAAAATCGCCAATGTTAATTTGTTGCTGATTCTGTTTCAGAATTTCCGATTTAACTAAAGTACCAATTACATTATAAATATTCAATGTCAAATCTGCATTATTTGTATTATTAATATTTAATGTAACAATATCAGATGCAGGATTTGGATAAATATTTACATGTTCTTCTGTAATATTTTCTGCTATATCTGTTGTACCGCCATTGGTCGTTTTGAGAATTGTTCCTGTATCTCCAATTGCGTAGCCGGTATTTGCATCGGTAAAACAAACTGAGAATAACCAATTATCTGTTCCGCTTGTTTGCGCTGTCCAGTTATTACCGGCATCGATAGTTTTGAGAATTGTTCCGCTATCGCCAACTATGTAGCCGGTATTGGCATCGGTGAAATAAACGTACATTAACAAACTAATTGTTCCGCTTATTTGTGACGACCAGCTTGTTCCTGCATTACTTGTTTTAAGAATTGTTCCGGTATCGCCAACTGCATAACCCGTATTTACATCAGTAAAAAAAACTGATAATAAAGCATCATCCGATCCGCTGGTTTGTGCCGTCCAATTCGTACCTGCATCTGTGGTATTAAGAATTGTTCCACCTTCACCAACAACATAACCGGTATTGTCATCGATGAAATATACTGAATTCAACTCAAGAGAATTTCCACCGGTTTGTGATGTCCAATCCGTACCGGCATTGCTTGTTTTAAGAATTGTTCCATCACTGCCAACAGCATAACCCGTATTTGCATCGGTGAAATAAACTGAAAATAAATTATAAAGTACCCCACCTGATATTTCTGCCCAGTCAATACCGGCATTGGTAGTTTTAAGAATTGTTCCACCTTCGCCAACAGTATAACCTGTATTGGGATCGGTGAAACAAACTGACCATAAAGTATGATCTGTTCCGCTTGTTTGTGCGGTCCAGTCAGTTCCGGCATTTATAGTTTTAAGAATAGTACCCTCGTAATTTGTGCCATTATACCAGCCTCCCACGACATAACCGGTATTTGCATCGGTGAAATAAACTGAACTTAATAAATTTGTTGTCCCACTTGATTGTGCTATCCACTGAGCATTAGTCGTAATAGCCAATAAAGTTAAAAATGTCTGGATAATTGTAAATTTTTTCATTTCAATCTTGTCAGTGATTATAGTGCTGACTCCGCACTTTATAATTCCTAATTATTTGTCAAAGTTAGTCTTTTGTTTCATATGGTAGCATATAACGTTTACAGGTATGTAAAAATCGTTCTTACGCAGCCGAATTAGGAAAATATGTATGGTTTTGTAGTACATTATTTTTATGTAAAAATAAGAAAAAACGCGATATGGTAAAAGTTTTTTTTTGAACGGGTTGGCGGTAATAGGGAATAAGCAGATACCCGCTTCGCGATATACAATTGATATTCGCTTCGCTGATATTTGCTTCGCGATAAAAGTAAAATGTTTATTTGTTCAGGAAAGGTATAGAGGTATACAGGTATAGAGGAAACCTGGCACACACACCAGCGCGCGGGCATGTGCGCCCGAAGAACCTTATACCATATACCTTTATACCTTATACCCGTTCTCGTTTACCAAAGACCATGACTTACAACCAGACCCGCTGCCATGACCAAAGACCATGACCTTTCTCCCGACTTCCGTCACCTATATTAAACTGATTCCCATTGCCCCCGTGAGATTACTCTATTAATTTTGTAGACTATTAAAATTTCATTACCTTTGTAACAAATTATTAGTGTTGAAAGATAAGAACATTGTTCCGGTATTTGAAAGTATGCTTTCCCGTAAGGAGAGAGAAGAACGTATAGGCCAGCATGCAAAATGTTTCTGGTTCACAGGTCTGCCCGGAAGCGGAAAGACCACTCTTGCCATTGCTCTGGAAACTGAATTTATTAAACTCGGTTACGTTACTGTATTGTTAGACGGCGACAACATGCGGAGCGGTCTTAATGCCGGTCTTGGATTCAGCGAAGCCGACCGCAGCGAGAATATCCGCAGGGTCGCAGAAGTGAACAAGACACTGCTTTCATCAGGAATAATTACAATAAACAGTTTTGTTAGTCCTTCGGAAAAGATACGCAAAATGGCAGAAGGAATAATCGGCAAAAAAGATTTTAACCTCATCTGGGCAAGCGCCCCTCTTATGACCTGCGAAAAGCGTGACGTTAAAAAGCATTATTCAAAAGCACGCAAAGGAGACATAGGGACATTCACAGGAGTTTCCGCCCCGTTCGAAGATCCTGCAAAATATTTTCTTGAGATACCAACTCACAAACAACACCAAACACACCCAACACA